>CANGMY010000063.1 GCA_947455015.1 Microthrixaceae bacterium
AACGATCGGGAGTTCTGTCTCAGCAAGGGAAATCCGTCGCCAGTCCTCGGCCGTCACCCCCGGTTGATCAGCCAATCCGACGACCACAGCCCCTGCCCCGGCCTTCCGAGCCGCCTCTACACCTACCTGCAACGAACTGGCCTGTCCGTGGGCCCAGTTCGGGTTCTCGATCGCTCGCACCCCATTGGGAAGGACCGTCTCAAGAGCGACTGACCCGACCACAACGATCACCTCGGCGAAACATCCGGCATCGAGTGCCGCCTGCGCAGCGATCGTCACAAGAGGCTGTCCGTCGACAATGGCAAGCTGTTTCGCTCCTGCGGCAAAGCGCGTGGAAGCGCCTGCTGCCAACAGCACGGCCACCTGCGGTTCCGGGACACTCACCGGAACAGTCAAGCATCCGGAGGGCCGGGTCGCCCCCTTGCTCGGCTAGTCTGAGGCCCGTTCGCCGGTGCACTTCCGGCGAGTTCGCGCCGAGGGGGAACATGCAGATCACGGTGACGGTCAATGGCGTGGAGCGGTCAGGCGATGTTGAGCCTCGCACCCTTCTCGTCCACTTCCTTCGCGATGAGCTGGGCCTCACGGGCACAAACATCGGCTGCGACACTTCGTCATGTGGCGCATGCACCATCCATGTCGAAGGCCAGTCAGCAAAGTCGTGCACGATGCTCGCCGCGCAGGCCGACGGACTTTCGGTCACCACGATCGAGGGTCTTGCCGACGGAGACACCTTGCATCCGATGCAGCGTTGCTTCCAAGAGAACCATGGCCTTCAGTGCGGTTACTGCACACCGGGCATGGTCATGGCTGCCGTGTCGCTTCTCGACGAAAACCCAAATCCTTCTGAAACCGATGTTCGTATCGGCCTTGAAGGCAATCTCTGCCGCTGCACCGGCTATCACAACATTGTGAAGTCCGTACTTGCGTGCGCCGCCGAATCAACTGGGGCGTCGAAGTGATCCCCGCATCATTCGAGTACCTGCGCGCCGACTCCGTCGATGTCGCAATTGCTGCCCTTACTGAACACGGCGATGAAGCCAAGCTCCTTGCAGGCGGTCACTCACTTCTTCCGCTCATGAAGCTGCGCCTCGCCGCGCCTTCTGTGCTTGTCGATGTTGGCCGTCTCGACGACCTTCGTTACATCAACGATGCCGGCGACCACATCGCTATCGGCGCACTCACTCGTCACCGTGATCTCGAGATCAGCACGCTGCTGGCCTCGGCCGCGCCGCTTCTTTCCCATGCCGCTGGCCATGTTGGCGATCCTCAGGTCCGACATCGCGGAACGCTTGGCGGTTCACTTGCCCACGCCGACCCGGCATCTGACCTCCCCGCAGTGATCTTGGCCATGGGCGGAACACTCGTCGCCACCGGTCCGAACGGATCACGTGAAATCGCAGCTTCAGAGTTCTTCACCGGATTCCTTGAGTCAGCGCTCGCTCCCGATGAACTCCTCACCGAGATCCGAATCCCAAAGCTCGATGCGCAGGGTTGGTCATTCCAGAAGTTCAACCGACGCGCTCAGGACTGGGCCATCGTTGGCGTCGCCACTGTGCGCGCCAACGGTTCCACCGGCGTCGCACTTGTGAACATGGGCTCCACTCCTCTGCTCGCCACTGCCGTGATGGACGCTGTGAAGTCCGGAGCCACTGCCGCCGACGCTGCAGCGCTCGCCAACGAGGGCACTGAGGCACAGAGCGATATCAATGCGTCGTCTGAGTACCGCGAGCATCTCGCACGCGTCCTCGTTCGCCGTTCACTTGAAGAATCCGGCCTGGCCTAACGCTGGTCGCCTTTTGGCGATCAGAAACAACCAGTTCTCAGTGGATACTTCCGGTTGTGTCGCTAAGTGACGCGCTCACACGACCGGTGCGAGAGGCAATCACTTCGGCGCAAATAGCAATTGCCGTTTCTTCTGGCGTTCGCCCGCCAAGGTCGAGACCAATCGGTGCATGCAGACGTTCGTCGACCTGCTCCATATCAGCACCGGCATCGGCCAACCGTTCGAGGCGCTCGGCACAGGTACGGCGACTTCCCATCGCACCGAGATACCCGACCTCGGTGGCAAGAGCAGCCTGAATCGCCGGCACATCGAACTTGTGGTCGTGTGTAAGAACACACACTGCGTCGCGCTGACCTAAACGATGGCCGACCTTTTCGAGGTGACGATGAGGCCAATCGACGACCACTTCATCAGCAGACGGGAACCGCCGCTTGGTCGCAAAGACCTCTCGCGCATCACAGACCGTGACGCGGTAGCCCATGACTTTGGCAACCTTCACCAGTGCGCCAGTGAAATCGACAGCGCCGAAGATCAACATATGCGGAGGCGGAGCAAACGATTCGATGAAGATCGAGATTGCGTCTTCACGGGCTTCGCCATGCGGGCCGTAATGACGCACGCCGCTTCGGCCACCTGCGAGTTCTCCAACGGTGTCGCGAATGACGACGCGATCAAGATCGGCGTCGCCGAGGGTGCCAGTGATTTCGATGCCATCGCCCACGATCACTTTGGATCCGACATTGCCGCCTTCGATCATCGTCGCGATTGCGACGGGACGGTGATCATTGACCGCTGCGCGCCAAAGTTCGTAGATCGACTCGGACATTTCGTTCACCAATCCAACGGTTCGATGAACAGATGGATGGTGCCACCGCAGGTGAGTCCGACAGCAAATGCTTCGTCATCGCTATAGCCAAAGGTGACGACACGACGATCGCCAGTGGCAAGAATGTCGAGCGCTTCAGAAACAACAGCTCCTTCGACGCAACCACCCGATACCGAACCTGCGACTTCGCCAGTATCGGCGACGGCCATCGACGCACCTGGCAGACGAGGACCGGATCCTTCAATGTCAACGACGCGAGCGAGCGCAACCCGATGACCGGCGCGGCGCCATCGATCGATGTCATCCATGATTTCCTTCATCGGGTCACCTCCTCCGGTGTTGACGTGACCATGGATCGTACGGGCCGGCTGCTGTTACCCGAAAGAATTGATGAGAGACGGTCGAGCGATGCCAGTGAATGCCCCTCGATGAACTCGTCGACGAATGGCAATGCTGCCGCCATACCCCGAGCCAATGGCGCGTATCCGTCAGAGGCCTTCAGTGGGTTGACCCAAAGAATCCGATGTGCGACCCGAGAAAGGCGGGCCATCTCGATCGCCAATTGCTCGGGTTCACCGCGGTCCCATCCGTCAGAAAGGATCACAACAATCGAGCCGCGCGCCATACCTTTCGTGCCCCACTGATCGTTGAATTGCCGGAGCCCCTCGCCCAAACGGGTGCCGCCCGACCAGTCTGCAACTGAATCGGACGCGCGCTGAAGTGCTTTATCGGGATCTCGAGTATCGAGTTCCCGAGTCAGCCGGGTAAGACGCGTGCCCAATGCAAACGCTTCAACCTGACTTCGGGCCGAAACCGCTGCGTGTGCATAGCGAATGAGCGAACGACTGTAAGAGGCCATCGAACCACTGATATCGGCGATGATGACAACTCGGCGAGCAACACGCGTTCGTTGCAGTGTCCGTCGATTAATGGGTTCGCCACCAGTTCGAAGTGACTCGCGAACGGTTCGACGAAGGTCAGGAACGCCTGAGGCCCGCTTTGAAGGGCGGCGCCGACGCGACAGCCGCGTCATTGCGTTGAGACGCATATCGGCAATGAGCCGATCGACCTCGGAACGCTCGTCGGCATCAAGTTCGGCAAAGTCCATCGAACGAAGCGTTTCGGTTCGGCTGAACCGCAGAACGGTGCTGTCACTGGTCTCAACATCGGAGGACTCTGGCTGTTCATCATTCGTCACGCCGTCGTCGTCAACGACGAGGGATTCAGGAATGGAAGCGACCATCTCGGTCAATCCGATTTCTGTGCCAAGGATCCAATGCCTGTAGACACGGTCGTACACCTCGATATCAATTGGCGAATGCGTCAGTGTCGCTCGTCCACACCAATAGATCGAACGCAGATCACCGCCAGCAATTCCCACCGCCTCAACGAACGAAACGAGGTTTCCGACAGGAACAGAGAGACCGGCGGTTCGAAGCAGTTCGACCAGACCCAGAATTCCTTGGTCGTCCATTGCCGTCATTTCGTCGGCGTCGTGGCCGAATCGACCAGCGCGTCGATTCCGTGAGCGCGTACTCGCTCGGCATCTTCGCGATATTTCACAACTGCGCCCAGTGAAGCGTCGACCGATGCGGAATCGAGTTCGGTACGACCTAATGCTGAAAGCGCCATAACCCAATCGATAGTTTCAGCGACACCAGGCGGTTTAAACAAACCAATCGTTCGCAACTCTGCGACCAAACGCGATACCTGACGAGAAAGAAGTTCACTTGCGTCTGGTACTCGTGACTGAACAATCGCGATCTCGCGTTCAAGATCGGGGTGTTCCACCCAGTGATACAGACAACGCCGCTTGAGAGCGTCATGGACATCACGAGTGCGGTTGGAAGTAATAATCACGATCGGCGGAACCGTTGCGCGAAACGTTCCGAGTTCAGGGATTGTCACCGCATTATCGGCGAGCACTTCGAGGAGAAACGCTTCGAACTCGTCATCGGCGCGGTCGAGTTCGTCGATGAGAAGTACCGGCGCAACGGCATGACGATCCGAGATTGCATCAAGCAGGGGACGACGCACGAGAAAACGTTCGCTGTAGAGCTCGTTCTCGACTGCAGCCACATCGGAGCTGATTGTTCCGGCTGCTTCGGCAGCGCGAAGGTGAAGTAGCTGACGCGGATAATCCCACTCGTACAGCGCTTGCGATGCATCGAGGCCTTCGTAGCACTGAAGACGAAGGAGTTCGCCGCCAGTGAGAGCGCTGAGCGACTTCGCCACTTCGGTCTTTCCGACGCCGGGTTCGCCTTCAAGCAAGAGGGGCCGACCCATCGACATCGCAAGGAAGATTGCGGTCGCAAGACCCTCGTCGGCCAGGTAGCCATGTGCGGCCAAACCGGACTCGACATCAGAAACAGATGCAGGGGTAGCGAAACTCACGATGGGCAGGCTACCGGTGACCGACTCGAAGGTTCGAAGTGAAGGTCAGGCCGTGGCCCACACAATGAGCTCAGCACCATCGGGGCCTGCCATGACGATGTGGGCCCCTTCATCGGTGAGGCGGACGGCATCACCCTCTCCGAGCGCTTCGGACTCGTTCAGCGTTGCCGAGCCAAGCGCCACAAAAGCGTGAACGTGAGGAGCAACCGGGATTGTTACCGACTCCCCCGCCTTGAGACGTCCTGCGTACATCACGGCGTCGCGCTGGTTGATGGCAATGACCGCACCGCTGCCGGGACCGCCTGCAATCGCAACAAGCCCACCTGCATCCAACAAGTGACCAACTTCTTGTTGTTCGTAGCCGGGTTCGATCCCCTGCGTGTCGGGCAGTACCCACATCTGCACGAAATGAGCTTCGACATCGGGACTGGGATTGTGTTCGGAATGACGAATACCAGTGCCAGCAGACATTCGCTGCGCGAGTCCGGGACGGATGATGCCGTGATTTCCAAGAGTGTCGGAGTGTTCAACTTCGCCCGAAAGAACCCACGTGATGATTTCCATATCGGCATGTCCGTGCGTGCCGAACCCCGTTGCTGGAGCAACTCGGTCGTCATTGCTAACGAGCAAGAGACCGTGGCTCGTGTTCGAATGATCAACATAGGATCCGAAACTGAAACTGTGTTTTGAGTCGAGCCACCCGATCTGCGTTTCGCCTCGGGAACTTGCCGTACGGATCTCAGCGGTCATGGCTCGTCTAGCCCCTCAGAAACAGCAAATAGAAAACCAGAAACATCCCGACGGTGACCCCAACCGAAGCGATAAGTGTCCACTTCGCCGAACTTTGCCAACGTTGTTTGGTCGCAGGCACTTCGCGTGGTTTGGGATTGATCGGTTGGGTCATTTTGTGAGATTCAGTTCAGAGCCCGGTGACCGCGCGCCAAACGCGTTCGGCGGTGTAGGGCATGTCGAGGTGCGTGACACCAAATGGCGAGAGTGCATCGATAACTGCGCTCTGCACTGCAGGCGTTCCGCCGATGGCACCCGATTCCCCGATGCCCTTGGCGCCAAGCGGATTCACCGGCGAAGGAGTCTCGAGCGGAACCAGATCAAAGCTCGGGAACTCTGCTGCAGAACCAAATGCGTAATCGGCAAAGTTTGAGGTCTGAGGGTTTCCGTCTTCGTCGTACATCATGTGTTCGAACAACGCTTGACCGACACCTTGGGCGATGCCACCGTGACGCTGACCTTCGACGATGAGCGGATTCAAGATGCGTCCGGCGTCGTCGCATGTGACGATGCGACGCAACGTGACCTTGCCGGTTTCGGTATCGACTTCGACCTCGGCCACGTGTGCGCCAAACGGGAATGTCGCGTTCTCGGCGCTAAACGTGAGTGACGCTTCGATTGGCAGACCCATCGCACCAGCCCCAACGGGATCAACGATGTCGCCCGCGGTTCCGACTTCGGCCCACGTCTTTGAAACGCTTGGAGTGCCAGCAACGTGGAAGACACCACGATCGGCATCGAGTTCGATATCGGCGGCATTTGCTTCGAGCAGTTCGGCAGCGACCTGGCGTGCTTTGTCGACGACCTCACCAGTTGCGGTCCAGACCGCTGAACCACCCAACTGCAGCGACCGGGAACCCATCGTGCCCATACCTTCGGCAACACGATCGGTATCGCCGGCAACAACTTCGATGGCGTCCATCGGAATGCCAGTGAGATCGCTCGCCAGCATCGCCCACGCTGTGTTGTGACCCTGGCCGTGCGACGAGGAGCCGGTGTACACCGTGAGTCCACCGTTCTTGCGAAGCACAACCTTGGCGAATTCGCCATGGCTGCCTGCGGGACCGGCAGTGATCTCGACATAGACGCAGACACCAATACCAAGTTGCACCGGATCGCCGGCCGCACGACGAGCGGCTTGTTCAGCGCGCAATCCTTCGTAGTCGGCTTCGGCAAGCGCGAGATCAAGCGCTTCTTGATAGTTACCGCTGTCGTAGATGGCACCGGTAGGAGTCGTGAATGGGAACGCATCGGCAGCAATGAGGTTGCGGCGACGAACCTCAACCGGGTCCATTCCGATTTCTGCAGCGAAAAGGTCGAACGCACGCTCGACCGCTGCTGTCGCCTCGGGACGACCTGCACCGCGGTAGGCCTCGATCGGTGTCGTATTTGTCATCACCGACTTGGTATTGCACTCGACCTTTGGAATGTCATAGGTACCCGGAGCCATGGTGCGCGTCATAAACGGGAGGAATGTACCCATACCCGGATACGCGCCAACGTCCTGCAGAACGGTGAGTCGATACGCCTCGACCTTGCCGTCTCTCGACCCGCCGATTTCGATCTTGTGAACCTGACCGCGACCATGCGGCATCGACACCATTGACTCGCTACGCGATTCGGCCCAACGGATTGGACGGCCGATTTTGCGCGACACCCATGGAAGCAGAAGTTCATCGGTCTGCAGGTTGATCTTGGCGCCGAACCCGCCACCAACCGCAGGCGCAATGACATGAACCTGCTCTGGTTCAAGGTCGTAAACACCGGCGAGCTTGCCCTTCACCGAATGTGGAGCCTGGGTTGACACCCACGCAATAAGGCGACCCTCGTGCCACACAACTGCGACACCGCGTGGCTCAAGCGGGGCGACAGCAACGCGCTGATTGACGATGTCGCGAGTAACGACGACTTCGCATCCATCAAACAACTCTTCGGAGTAGCCAAACGGAAC
>CANGMY010000064.1 GCA_947455015.1 Microthrixaceae bacterium
GCTCTGACTCCAGGTCCAAACCGTTGTTCAAGTCGGTCGAGGTCTTCGGTACCGAACTCGTAGCACTCTGGACCAATTGAGGGACCAAGAAATGCATGAAGTGGTGCAGAGGTACGCGAGCGCAATGAGTTCACCGCTGCACCGATGACATCAGATTCGAGACCACGCCACCCAGCATGCGCTGCAGCGATAACCCCATCGTCAGACCACATGGCTATCGGGATGCAATCGGCGGTTTGAATCGACAATGCCAGATCAGTACGACTTGTGACCGACGCATCGGCCGATGCGCCACAAGCATGCACACGACCAACGGCATCGACATCGACACAGACATTTCCGTGCACCTGTGTCAGCCATACCCAAGGACGATCAACTACAGAGCGGCGACGCGATTCGAGGTCGGCACCCACTGCCCCGATAGCGAAATCGCCATCGATACGTTCTGTGCTCCGGACGCGGATCGAGCGCCCGTTGACGAGCGCTCGATCAAAGAACCGCACCGGGGCGGAGCCGGTAACTACTGAAGGAACGACGGGACGTCGAAGTCGCCGTCGTCATCGAGGTCGTCGTCGGTGGAGAACACATCACGAGCGATCGGGCGATCGTCACGGGCTGCACGACCAGGACGAACCTCGCCGTCCCAGCGGTCGAAACCAGCAGCGATGACGGTGACACGAACTTCGTCGCCCATTTCGTCGTCGATCACGGTGCCAAAGATGATGTTGGCGTCGGCGTGTGCAACACCATGAATGATCTCGGCGGCTTCGTTGACCTCGAACAGGCCAAGGTCGCTACCACCGGCGATGGTGAGAAGAATGCCGCGAGCACCTTCGATTGAAGCTTCGAGCAACGGCGAGGAAATCGCGGCTTTGGCTGCCGCCACTGCACGACCTTCACCCGAGCCATAACCAATGCCCATGAGTGCCGAACCGGCATCGCTCATGATCATCTTGACGTCGGCGAAGTCGGTGTTGATAAGGCCAGGCGTGGTGATGAGGTCGGTGATGCCCTGAACGCCCTGAAGGAGAACTTCGTCGGCCATCTTGAACGCGTTGAGCACGGAGGTCTTGTCATTGGAGACCGTCAGCAAACGATCGTTCGGGATGACAATGAGAGTGTCGACCTTTTCTTTCAAGGTCTTGATACCCGTATCGGCTTGGGTCGAACGACGCTTGCCTTCGAAACCAAACGGGCGGGTGACCACACCGATAGTGAGAGCACCAAGGCTCTTCGCGACCTGGGCGATAACGGGAGCTGCACCAGTACCGGTGCCACCGCCCTTGCCTGCGGTGATGAACACCATGTCGGCGCCCTTGAGTGACTCTTCGATTTCATCGATGTGCGCTTCAGCAGCAGCACGTCCGATGTCGGGATCGGAGCCGGCACCAAGACCCTTGGTGAGGTCGCGACCGATGTCGAGCTTTACGTCGGCATCGCTCATGAGCAGCGCCTGGGCGTCGGTGTTCACAGCAATGAACTCGACCCCCTTGAGACCAGCATCGATCATGCGATTGACGGCATTTACGCCACCACCACCGACGCCGACGACCTTGATCACCGCGAGGTAGTTCTGCGGACTGGCGGCCATGGGGAGCTCCTTCGAGAGAAATGCAGGACGGACTTCAGAAAGACGTAGAAGAACTAGAGCGAGGTTACTCGCCCCATAGGGCTATTTCGGGGTTCTCACGACCACAGGGGTCGAGGGATTGACCACATTGATCGTGGCGAGGTCTCGTTGGTCGACCTGACCCATCACAATTCGCAAGGAATCGACCTTGGCCGGCAGGTCTGTGGGTGGCCCGATAATCACGATGCCCTGCGGGCTCAGCGCCAGATTGATCGAACTGTCAGGCCCTGTGGCAATCCCCGCGACTCGGACCCTCATACCCGGGGTCAGCAGTGCTGCTACCTCAAGGGCCCCAGAGACGCCCTCAACCACCGTGCCAGGGGCTCCGGCTTCAACCCCGATAAGAACGGTCTCGACGGCATCACCAGCAACATGGGGGCCAATGACCCTTCCGGAACTATCAATGAGCATGGCCACACCATCGGCCGACGCTGCGATCGCCACTGGGACTCGTTCAGTCACCGTGATGATGACGAGTCCATCCCATTTGCGCACCACCGAAGCGGACTGAACATACGGGAGTTCTCGAATATGAGATGCCGCGGCGGCGGTATCGACTTCGAGAAGCGCCTCGCCCGTGCGAAGTCCGGAAGCAGCAACGATGTCGTCAGCCGTCGTCGCTACCGCCCCACGCACATCGATGCGATCGACATCGAGCAACGGCGTGCGTGTGAGGAACCACGTACCAACGAGAACAGCGGCAAGAACTGCAGCGATAAGCCACCATCGGCCGCGGCGCCGACGCTTTTCACTTTCCACTGCGTCGCGGCGCGCAGCAATACGCGGATCGATTTCCGCATCGTCACCCGAACGATTGAGAAGACGGCTTGCCATCAGCCGCGCTCCTCAACGCGTCGTGCGCCAGCGGCAGCGGCGATTTCAGGAGCAAAGCCGAGGAAGTGCGTTTCCGCGTGCAGATCGACACCCGTGCGCTCAAGCACTTGCGCACGCACCACAGTCATAAGCGCCGCGACGTCGTTGGCCGATCCACCGTCATCAACCTGAATAAAGTTCGCGTGCCTCGTCGAAACTTCGGCAGAACCGAGGCGCTTGCCCTTTGCCCCGGCTTCGTCAACGAGTCGCCCGGCCGAATCAGGGCGAGGATTCACAAACACTGAACCAGCATTGGCGCCGCCGGGCTGGTTCTCTCGACGCCAACGAACGATGTCGGAAATCTCGGCTTCGGCAACCTCCCGATTACCGGCGGAAAGTGCCAGTTCCACCTCAGTCACGACCAGCGAACGACCAAGGGCCGAGGAACGGAATCCGAGTTCGAGTTCGGCCAGTGACAGATGCCCATGGTGTCCGGTCGCAAGATCGACAACGCTGACACCGACAAGCGATTGCGCCATATCTGATCCGTGACCACCAGCGTTCATCCGGACTGCGCCGCCCATAGAACCCGGAACACCGACGGCCCACTCGAAACCGGTAAGGCCAGCTGCCGCTGTTCGTCGTGCAACCACCGGGAGTAGAGCAGCGCCACCCGAGCGAACTGTTGTCCCTGTGATCTCGATTGCGCCAAGACCATCACCAAGGGTGACGACGATGCCGTCAAAGCCTTCATCGGCGACGAGAAGGTTTGAGCCGCGTCCGATCACGGCATAGTTGGCGCCGGACTCTGCGAACATTTTGCCAAGCACTTCGAGATCATCTGCCGACTCCGCACGAACGCGGATCGCGGCCTTTCCACCAACCCGATAGGTCGTGAGCTCACCAAGCCCAGCATCAGCGACAACACGACCACCGAACGTGGGCGTGAGCGCGCGCATTACATCGTCAAGATTCATGCTGCTCCCCCATCAGTAAGTAACGGGCGGAGTTCATCAGCAAGGGTGGTGATGTCTCCTGCGCCAAGAGTCAGGCACAGGTCTCCAGCTTGCAGTTGCCCCACGAGGGTTTGCGCCAGCGCAGAACGGTCTTCGATGTACACGACGGCCTGTTCCGGATGAGCTTTTATAACTGCATCGACAATGAGCTGTCCTGAGATGCCGGCGCGAGGTGCTTCACCTGCCGCGTAGATGCCGGTAAGCACGAGCAAATCAGCGTCGACAAATGCATCGGCATACTCGCGCCAAAGCGATTCGGTACGGCTGTAGCGATGAGGTTGGAACACCACGACTACTCGACCCCAGTTGCCGTCACGGCCCGCAGAGATTGCCGCTTGAATTTCAGTGGACAAATGGGCGTAGTCGTCGACGAAGACGACGCCGCCTACTTCGCCGCGTTGTTCGAATCGACGGCGCACTCCACCAAACTTCGAAAGTGCCGTTGCACAGGCCGAAAAGGGAACACCGAGTTCGAGCGCTAACGCAATGACCGCACACGCATTGAGCGCATTGTGAGTACCTGGGACTGGAAGGTGAATGTGGCCCACCGGTTCGCCTCGGCGCTCCACAGTGAAATCGATTCCGCCACGAGAACCCTGGAGATCAACGATGCGAAAGGTGGCGTCATCGGACTGTCCATAGGTAACCGCATCGGTTCCGCGCGCAATCGCTGCAGTTTCGGGATCATCTGCACACAGCACCACCGGCCCACTAGTTGCAGCAATGAACGTTTCGAATGCAGCCCGCAGATTTTCGAAGGATCCGTGATGTTCGAGATGGTCGGCTTCGATATTCGTGACGATGAGTGCTTCGTGATCAATGGTGAAACCGGAGCCGTCACTCTCGTCGGCTTCGAGCACAAACCATTCGCCTTGAGACCACTTCGCATTGATGCCGAGTTGACTGATTTCGCCACCGATAAGAAACGAAGGATCAAGCCCCGCTTCGACAAGCACGAGCGCAAGCATCGACGAGGTCGTTGTCTTCCCATGCGTTCCTGTCACCGCGATCGTGCGTCGCTCTGCCGCCATCGCTGGAAGGAGTGCAGTTCGACGAACAACAGGAATTGATCGGGACCTTGCCGTTTGAACTTCCAGATTGTCGTCGGGGATTGCAGTTGACACCGCAATGAACTCGGTATCGGCAGAAATGTTGTCAGCCGAATGTCCGACAAACACAGTCACGCCCTCGGAGCGAAGGCGATCAAGAACAACCGATTCAACGACGTCACTTCCGGATACCGAATGACCCATGCCTACGAGCGCGGATGCAATCGCCGACATTCCGGGACCGCCGACACCGACCACGTGTATCGAGCGTCGCGTCGAGAGCGACGGAGACGGATCGCTCTCAGTCGCGGCGGGCATGACGCTCCACCAGTTCAGCTACCGCATCAGCAGCATCGGGTTGCGCCAACGTGTGCGCTGCAGTTCCCATGCGCTCGAGTTTCGAAGGATCGTCAAGAAGCGGAAGTAACTCGGCAGCGAGCCGATCGCCGTCGAGTTCAGCGTCGGGAATGAGCACTGCTGCTCCGGCACGAACAAGAGCGGCGGCGTTGGCCGTTTGGTGGTCGCGTGGAGCTTGCGGCAATGGAACAAGCACGCCGCCAACACCGACCTCGGCAAGTTCTGCGACTGTCGTTCCTCCGGCGCGCCCGACGAGGAGATCGGCAGCGGCAAGGACAGTGTCCATGTGATCTTCGTAGCGCACGGCGACGTATTCGAGCCCGTCGCCCTCGGGAAGCCTGCCCTGCACCGATTCCCAGTCACGAGAGCCGATGACATGACGAATGGAAAGATCGGTTCGCGTCGACCATTTCGGCACTGCAGCGAAAACCGCTTCGTTCACTTTGCGCGAACCAAGGGAACCAGTGACAACTGCAACAAACGTGCGATCACTGCTCACACCCAAGGCATTGCGGGCTGCCACACGATCGCGTTCACGATCGATTGAGAGCACTTCCGCGCGAACCGGATTTCCCGTTACGACGCTGCGGGGTAGATCGGTTTCAACAAACGGAACCGCGCACGCCTTTGCAAATCGACCGGCGAGTCGATTCGCTGCGCCAGCTCGGGCGTTTTGTTCCATCACAACGATTGGAACTCGCCAGATCACTGCACCGATTGTGCACGCAATGCTTGCGTAACCACCGAGGACGAGAACAACCTTTGGTCGGCGCCGACGAACAATGCCAACACCCTTTACGACTGCTCGTGCGAGACCCCACGCAGCAGCGATGTTCTCGAACGTCAGGCGACGTTGAATGCCGCGACCGGGAAGCAACGTGACATCGAAGCCTGCGGCTGGCACGAGCGTGCGCTCGAGCCCTCGCTCGCTACCGACGAAGTGAATCGAAGAAGCGTCGTGGCCACGATCGACAAGCGCTCGAGCAACGGCGAGCCCGGGAAGCACGTGACCAGCAGTTCCACCACCGGCCACGAGGGCATACGTGGCGGAATCGGCAGTAGGCCGATTCCCCATCAGCGTTCCTGTCGAGCGATGTTCAGGAGAATGCCGGATGCCGCCATGGTGAAGAGGAGCGACGAACCTCCGGCAGAGACAAACGGAAGCGGCACACCGGTGATCGGCAGCACTCCGACACATGCGCCGATGTTGATGATCGCTTGGATGAGGATCCAGGTAGTGATGCCCGTGGCGAGCAACATTCCGAATCGATCACGGGCATGGAGCGCAGTTCGAACACCAAACAGGGCGAATCCCAAAAACATCGCAATGACGAGCACAGAACCGATGAGACCAATCTCTTCACCAATGATTGCGTAAATGAAATCAGTGTGAGCTTCGGGAAGGAATCCCCACTTGGCCCGACCTTGCCCGAGTCCGGTGCCAAGAATTCCCCCGTTCGCAAAACCAACCTGGCTCTGAATCGTTTGGAAGCCGGTGTTGAGCGGATCGGCCCACGGATCACTAAATGCCATGAGGCGACGGAACCGATAGGGCTCGGCAAATGCGAACAACGTGGCGCCCGCGACCAACAACCCGGAAAGAATGGCGAGTGGCCTACCGGGGACGCCCGCAACGAACAACATCACCAACACGATCGTCGCGAGGATGATCGTTGTTCCAAGGTTCGGCTGGAGCATGAGGAGTACAGCGAATGCACCAAACACGACTGCGACTGGCCGCAGCACCGCTTTCCAGTCGCCAATTTGTCCAACGCGGCGGGTGAGCGTGTCGGCTGCGTAGAGAATGACCGCAAGCTTGGCCATTTCCGACGGCTGCATGCGCAACGGGCCCCATCCAAGCCAACGCGCCGAACCGTTGACCGCAACCCCGAGCCCCGGGACCAGAACAGCCGTCATTAGTCCGGCTGAGACGAAAAGAAACGGCTTCATCCACTTCGACAAGAGATCGTAGGAATAACGACTGGCGACGAACATTGCCCCACAGCCAAGAACAAACCAGACGGCTTGTAAGCGGAACTGATACCAAGACGACCCGTATTGATAGAGCGCTGTCACTGAAGACGCCGACAGGATCATGAGTAGACCAAAAAGATTCAGGGCAATGATGATCACCCAAAGAATCTTGAAGTCGGTCGTACGGGGCTGAGGTTCACGGGCCGAGCGAAGCAACCGACCAACTGGCGTACGCGGTTCCGAGATGGTCGCGCTCATGACGCAACCTCACCGATGAATCCGGGAAGGGCGCGCGCCGCTTCAGCAAATTGATCGCCACGTTCTCCGTAGGAACGGAACCAATCGAACGACGCACATCCGGGAGAGAGAAGAACCGCATCTCCGGCCTGAGAAAGTTCTGCTGCAGCAATTACTGCGTCTGCGATTGAAGATTCAACGACACGAATCTCGCACTTCCCCGCAAATGCGTTGCTCACTTCAGCAGCTGCTTCGCCGATTGCGACAACAGAGCGAACAGGAGGAACGTGCCGGGCAAGAACACTGAGGTCGAGACCTTTGTTACGGCCTCCGGCGATAAGGACAACCGAGTCGAACGCCGTCAACGCAGTTTCGACCGCGTGCGGGGTCGTGGCCTTCGAGTCGTCGAACCAACGCGCGCCCTCGAGTTCACCGATGAACTGCACCCGATGACGCAAACCTTGGAAGGAACGAAGCGTGTGACGAATGCCCTCAAGCGAGGCGCCTGCGGCTAGCGCTGCGACTGATGCCGCTAACGCATTGGTGATGTCGTGAGGAAAGGATCGAGGA
>CANGMY010000065.1 GCA_947455015.1 Microthrixaceae bacterium
AACAACGGCCACGTCAACCCCGAGGCGGTGTATTTCGGAAGGGGTCCGTTCACGGCTGTTGACGTTCTTGAAAGCCGGATGGTTGCCGATCCGTTTCATCTTCTCGATTGTGCAATGACATCTGAGGGAGGAACAGCTCTCGTTCTCACTCGAGCCGATCGTGCCGACGACACGGCAAAGACGCCGGTCTTTCTTCTTGGCGGCGGCACCGACCATTACGGGCCCTCGTATCAGCATCCACCAGTCTGGGATCTCGGTGGTGTTCGACGTCCCGATCTTGTTGCTGGCCATGTTGGCCGACGCGCCGCTGAAGAAGCATTTGCCGTCGCTGGCCTGGGGCCATCTGATGTCGACGTTTGTGAATTTTATGATCCGTTCTCTTTTGAATTGATTCGCCAATTCGAGGCCTTCGGCTTTTGTTCCGAGGGCGAAGGTGGCGACTATGTGATGTCGGGCGTCATCGAGCCTGGAGGTCGTCATCCGATCACCACCGATGGCGGAACAATGTCGTTCAGTCATGGTGGTGCGTCTGTGCAACTTTTCCAGCGAGTTATTCGAGGGGTGCAACAACTCCGCGGTGAATGCATTTCATCTCAAGTTGCCGATGCAGAGGTCGCGATGTGCACAGGTGGCGGCGCTGGCGCCCTCTTCACTGACGTTCTCCTGCTCGGAAAGGATCGGCCATGAGTCTGCTCACGCCGCAATCTGGCGATATTCCGCTCCCCGTACCGGGACCAATCTCCGAGCCGTATTGGCAAGGCTGTCGTGAAGGCGTCTTGCGTTTCCAACGTTGCCTTGATTGCGGGGCACCAACGCATACGCCTGCTTTACTCTGCGCAGCGTGTGCATCACTGTCGCTCGAGTGGGTGGACAGTTCGGGCAGGGGAGAGATTTACAGCTGGACTCGTGTCTGGCGTCCGGTAACTCCAGCTTTCGTAACGCCGTATGTGCCGATCATCGTCACCATGGAGGAAGGCTGGAACATGCTTTCCAACCTGGTTGGCTGCGAGGACGACGCAGTCGCGATCGGTCAGTCAGTGGAGGTGGTCTTCCACAAGAGTGGCGGAGCTGACAACATCGTCTTGCCGTACTTCCAACGCGCCTAGTTTCAATGTCCGTGGGCGACCAAGAACACCTGGACGACCAGGACGATATTGAGGCGCAATTGCAGTCAGTGCGGTTGGGGCTCACCCGATTGCAGCGGTTGCTATCGAGTCGACGTGTGCACGCCGGTATGGCCGGCGCTGCACGCGTTGCTCTTCCTCAACAGGCAATGAACGTTCTCCGCGCACTGGGTGATCGAGAACCATTGCCTGTGGGCGATTTGGCGCGAGCAGCACGCATGGACACCGGAGCAGTGAGCCGTCAGATCCGTGTCCTCGAAGAAGAGGGACTCGTCGAACGGCGCTCAAGTCCTCAGCACGGAAGCATTGTTCTCGTAGTCGCTACGCCCGAGGGTAGAGCGATGGCCCATCGTTTCGAACGAGTACGCGGTGCGCAGCTGTCTCGGGCCCTCATCGAGTGGACACCTGAAGAGCGCGAGCAACTCGGGAAATTGATGCTTCGTCTCGTCGACGATCTTCAAGCAACGCCGTACCTGCAAACAGACGGCGATTGAGCTATCTGTGCGAATTAGTCCGGAATGACGACTGCTCTTCCGCGTAACTCGCCGCGTTCCATTTTTTCGTAGGCCTCGGCTACACGATCAAGCGGAAAGATGTCAACGTCCACTCGGAGCTTGCCGCTTTCAGCGAGAGCGATCACTTCGAGTGTGTCGGCGATCGTTGGCGCTTGAAAAGAGAAGACCTCACCGTCCCGAGGCAACTTGTCGAACATCGTCCCTCGCAAGGAGCCATTGCCCGCTCCGACAAGAGCGTAAGCGCCGGCTTTTCCGGTGCTCTGAAGTCCGTGTGTGATCGTTTGGTCGATGCCGACGAAATCGAAGACTGCGTTTGCTCCGCCACCGAGGAGGCGATGCAGTTCGGCGGTTGTGTCGTCGTTGACGCCTTCGAGAACGTCGTGTGCTCCAAGTTCGGTGGCGTAGGTGAGGCGATCGGCGGAGACGTCGACGGCAACGACGCGTGCGCTGGTGAGGGCGAGCAAATGCTGAATCGCATACGCACCAAGCCCGCCAGCACCAATCACAACCGCAGTTCCACCCGGTGGAATTCTTGGGAGGCATCGCTTCACGGCGTGATATGAGGTGGCTCCTGCATCGGTGAGTGGCCCAGCGATGACGGGGTCAAGAGTGCTGAGCTTTACGAGTTCGCGGGTGGTAGCGACCAGGACGTATCGGGCGAGCCCGCCATCGATCCCGTAGCCCCGTCCGACGATGGAATCATCGCAATTGTTGTCCTGGCCACGTGCGCACCAGATGCAGTGACCGCACGAATGCGGGCTTACGACGGCGACGGCATCGCCGACCTCAAAACCAGTTGCGCCGGTGCCAAGTTCGGCGACGTGGCCGCCAACTTCGTGGCCAAGGGTGAACGGCACTCTCCAACCCAAGGGCTCCATGAATGCGGCGGGGGCCAAGGCCATACCCACATCGGAGTGACACAGGCCGTTGCCCGCGACCTTGACGAGTACTTCACCCGGTCCGGGCGTGGGAACAGGGGCTTCGGTCAGTTCGGGAGGGTGCTCCCACTCGACAATGCGGAAGGCCTTCATCATTTCGGACATGGGCTCATCCTGACATGGACGGAGAATTCCCGCCCGGTTGCCATCTGGCCGGTGGGAACAAGGCAAGATGTGTCGTCCGTAACGAGGAGGAATCCGTGGCTGAAGTGACGTCGATCGAACAGGCATCAACGATGTGGGAATTGGTTGAGGCTCGTGCCTCAGCGACACCCGATGTGGTCGCGCTCATCGAAGACAATCGCGAGATCACGTTCAAAGAACTTCGTGACATCTCCGAACGCGTCGCCGCCGGATTCCATGAGTTCGGAATGCGCCACGGTTCGCGTGTCACATGGCAGCTTCCAACTCGAATCGAAACAGTCATTACCTCGCTTGCGCTTGCTCGAATTGGTGCCGTGCAGAACCCGATCATTCCCATCTACCGCGACCGTGAAGTTGGATTCGTTCTCCAGCAGACCGACGCTGAATATTTTCTGATCCCGGGTGATTGGAATGGATTCGATTTCAATGCGATGGCCGGTCGCATCATGGACGATCTCGGTATCGAGCCGACGGTGATGATCGCGTACGACCAGTTGCCCCAAGCCGAGCCGTACACGCTGCCTCCCGCCCCTACCAATGGCGACGAAGTTCGCTGGATCTATTACACCTCCGGCACAACATCTGCTCCCAAGGGCGTTCGCCACACCGACGGCACGCTTATGGCCGGCGGCCTCGGCCTCGCCAACGCTGTTTCTCTTACCGCTGACGACATCGGCTCGATTGCGTTCCCTTACGCCCATATTGCCGGACCCGATTACCTGATGATGCTCCTTTATCGGGGATGCGGTGCAGTCCTCATCGAAGCGTTCTCATTGGACGTTGCTGTCGAACTGTTTGCTCGCAAGGGAGCAACAATGGCCGGGGGAGGCCCCGCGTTTTACCAGATGTACTTGGCGAAGCAGCGCACGCAACCCGGAGAGAAGATCATTCCTTCACTGCGTTTGCTCTCTGGTGGTGGTGCACCAAAGCCGCCCGAGATGTACGTCGAAGTCATGGCCGAAATGGGCATCCCCGTTTGTCACGGTTACGGAATGACCGAATGTCCGATGATCTCTCAAAGCGGACCGGACGACACCGAAGCACAACTCATGTACACCGACGGGAAGCCGGTCACTGCGTGTGAAATTCGCATTGTCACTCTTGAAGGTGCCGTGGCATCGCAAGGACAAGACGGTGAAGTTCGTCTGAAGGGTCCGATGGTTTTCAAGGGCTACACCGATACTTCGCTGAACGCAGATGCATTCGATGCCGACGGCTGGTTCCGCACAGGCGATGTCGGGCATCTTGACGCTGATGGTCACGTCGTTCTCACGGGTCGCCTCAAAGACGTCATCATTCGTAAGGGCGAGAACATTTCGGCGAAGGAGATCGAAGATCTCCTGTATCAACATCCCAAGGTCGGAGACGTCGCCGTTATCGGTCTTCCCGATAAGGAACGTGGTGAACGAGTTTGTGCCGTCGTTGAGCGCGCACCCGGAACTGAGGATCTCGAGTTCGGTGAGATGGTCGCCTATCTCAAGGGTGCCGACCTCATGGTGCAGAAGATTCCAGAGCAGCTCGAAGTCGTCGACGAACTTCCGCGCAATCAAACCCTGCGCAAGGTGCTTAAGCAGGACCTTCGTGACATGTACCGAGACAAGCCGTGGAGTCCCGCTCCGCGTTCCTAGGTCCGCTTATGGAAGCGGGCGATACACACCGAGTATTCCGTTGCGCACCCACGCAGGCAACGATTCTTCGGTCAGTTGGCCGCCGCTCGCATGGATGATTGTTCCGTTGCCAAGTGAAAGGGCGACGTGTCCATCCATCAGGAGGACATCACCGCTGACGTCGTTCTCGGCGTTGAACTCGTCACTCACCTTGAGCTCGTTGAACCCACTGTCGAGCAGCATTGCATCAGTCGTCGTCGGAATTGCGATGCCCACTGACGCGTAGGCCGCGCTCACAAAACCCGAACAGTCAAAGAACCCGCTGCCGAACCTGTTCGTTCCAGGAGGGCATTCAGGATCCTCAGGACGCGCATCAACGCCAAGGCACTGCGAATACGGCGTACCGAGTCGGGCTTGTGACCATGTAATGAGTGCAGACCGAGAGCCCTCTGCGGATTCGCTGTCGAACTCAGAAGTCGCAAGATGTTCGAAGGCGGCGGGAATTCTCGGGTCAGCTGGAATCTTGCCTAAACCGATATCAGTCGTTCGGGCGATTTGCCGAGAAGATCCGAGGATCGCCTCGGTGATTGAGGAGTTTCCAGTGAACGTGCTGAGAGCCCGGTGGAGGCCATCGTTCGTGCGGAGATCGTTGCGTCCTGAGCAAAGAACGCGACCGGCGACGATCGCAGAGGAGTACAGCCAGTCAGGGGTCGATTCGATGACAGCGACTGGAGCAAATTCCAACCATTGGCTTGGGAGGACTTGAAGCGGTCCAACGCGGGAGTCTTCGGTTCGCGATTGGTCAACGAGACCGAGGTCGTGGTCAGGGATCGGCGAGCCTGTGAGTCCGATCAACTTCTCAGTCGTCACGCCGGCCACCGAAAGCTGTGATTCATTGACCTGACCGTGATTGCTCATGATCCGGCCAATCCCGATGAGTAGAGCGGCTGGGACTTCGCAGGTTGCATCCGATTCGGTCAGGGCTGCGGAGGCACGCAGATACGCGCTGTAGGCGGCCCCTGGAAGGGTTGGCGCTCTGTCGTTGAGGGACTCGTCCAATGAAGAGAGGGCTTCGTCAACTTGCTGTTCGAGTTTGGAAACCCTGGTCTGTGCGCGTTCGACCGCATCGCCAGCGTTCCGAGCGGCATCAATAGTCGAATCCAAGTCGTCTTGCGCTGCGCGCACCTCTCGCTCATCGGAGCGAAGTCGCGAAGAAGCGAGAGCAACTCCCTGCTGGGACCCAGCTTCCGCCTCGTCACCACGAGCACCCCGATCCATATAGGCGTAAACGGCAAGGGCCGAAAATCGTGATCGGTCCTCGTCGAGACGGCGACGGGCCGATTCCAGCGCGGCCGAGGCCGTTGAGACGCGGTCATTCGCATCGAGATGGCTGCTCTGGGCCTCTTGAAGTACACCGATGGCAGACACAAGTGGCCCAAGCCGAGCCTCGTAGGTGCTCAGAGCCTCGGAAATGGGCGGTAGCGATCTGGCAGTCGCTGATCGTGCACCAGCGACCACCAAAATTGTGGTCAAGGTGAGCACAAGAAACGCGGTTGAGAAACGTTTCAATCGCATGGTCGGGTGCGCTTCGAAGGGATCATGCAGTTATCGACGTTAGAAACAACAGGTGGACGTCGTCTTACATCGAAGCGAACCGAACGGAAATCTCAGGTTGCCGAAAGGGGCTATCGGAGGGTGACTGGCCGGCTCTTTATGACTTCTTCAAAGAAGTCATTGCCCTTGTCATCGACGACTACGAAGGCCGGGAAGTCTTCGACTTCAATCTTCCAGACCGCTTCCATTCCGAGTTCAGGGTATTCGAGTACCTCGACGGATTTGATGCAGTCTTGGGCCAGTCGCGCAGCCGGGCCGCCGATCGAGCCAAGGTAGAAACCGCCGTGGCGGTTACATGCATCGGTGACCGCTTTTGAACGGTTGCCCTTCGCCAACATCACGAAACTGCCGCCGTTCTCTTGGAAGAGATCGACATAGGAATCCATGCGACCAGCGGTGGTGGGGCCAAATGAGCCCGACGCATAACCCTCAGGAGTCTTCGCCGGTCCGGCGTAGTACACGCAGTGATCCTTCAGGTACTGCGGAAGACCCTCGCCAGCATCGATACGTTCTTTCAATTTCGCGTGGGCGATGTCGCGAGCCACGACCATGGGGCCACTGAGGCTGAGTCGAGTCTTGATCGGAAGTTTCGAAAGCGTCTCGCGGATCTCGGACATGGGTCGGTTCAAATCGATGGCAACAACATCGCCACCCAGGATGGTGTCAGTCACCTCGGGGAGAAACTGCGCGGGGTCGTGCTCAAGTTGCTCAAGGAAAACGCCGTCTGCAGTGATCTTGCCGAGCGCTTGTCGATCGGCGGCGCATGAAACAGCAATCGCGACTGGACACGACGCGCCGTGGCGGGGGAGTCGAACAACACGGACGTCGTGGCAGAAGTACTTGCCGCCAAACTGCGCTCCGATACCTGACTGTTGCGAGACTTTCAGAAACTCTGCCTCAAGTTCGAGATCTCGGAAGCCTTGGCCGAATTCGTTTCCTTCGAACGGGAGGGCATCGAGATATTTGGTTGATGCCATCTTTGCGGTTTTCAGCGCGAACTCGGCAGACGTTCCGCCGACAACCACGGCAAGGTGATAGGGCGGGCAGGCGGAGGTGCCGAGAAGGTCCATCTTCTCGGCGATGAACTTCAGCATCGATGTCGGATTGAGAACAGCCTTGGTTTCTTGGAACAGGTAACTCTTATTGGCAGAGCCGCCACCCTTGGCCATGAAGAAGAACTTGTATGCAGCGCCATCGACCGCAGCTATTTCAATTTCCGCTGGAAGGTTGGTGCCGGTGTTGACCTCGCGATACATGTCAAGAGGTGCCATTTGTGAATAGCGAAGGTTGTCGGTCTTGTAGGTGTCATAGACGCCTCGCGAGATTGCGGCCTCGTCGTTGCCTTCAGTGAGTACGAACTGTCCTCGTTTGGCTTTGACGATTGCGGTGCCGGTGTCTTGGCACCCAGGGAGAATTCCGCTTGCTGCGATGTTGGCGTTGCGGAGAAGATCCAACGCAACGAATCGGTCGTTGCCAGACGCTTCGGGATCACTAAGGATTTTCGCAAGTTGAGCGAGATGCGGAGTGCGCAAATAGTGCGCGATTTCGAACATTGCTGCAGAGGTGAGTGTCGTGATTGCCTCTGGCGATACTCGGAGAAAGTTTCCGACGGGAGTTTCCACCGTCTCGACACCCTCAGTGGTGATGAGTCGATACTCGGTGGTGTCAGGACC
>CANGMY010000066.1 GCA_947455015.1 Microthrixaceae bacterium
GATCTTCATGTACGAATAGCCGTAGTCGTAGAGGCGCTCTTGCGCACCATCGCCGAGTGCGTACCAGAGGCTGGCGGAGATATGTGGCGCATCGGTTCGACCCTCTGCTGCCCAAATGTCGCGGATTCGTGTGAACGCCGCATCGGTGGCCGCAGGATCGATTCCAAAGACCGTCGAACCGTCGTCGACTCCATTCGCCCATTTCGCTGCGCGTGCGATTGCCTTCGGCCCCATCGCTCCAGCAATAAACGGCGGACCACCGGCTTGAACGGGAGGCGGGCCCACGGGGTCGGCCCCTTCGAACGGAGGCTCGCCATTCCAGATCCGACGCATGGTCTCGACCTGCTCGTCCATGCGCGACCAACGCCGTTCGAAGGAGCCGGAGATCGCTCTGTAATCGTGTTCACGACCTCCGACACCAATGCCGACCGTGAGGCGGCCGTTCGAGAGTTGGTCGACAGAGGAGAGTTGTTTCGCGACGTCAACTGCGTCATGTGCAGGAAGCACGATGATTGTCGTCCAGAGGCGAACACGCTCCGTGAGTGCAGCGGCGGCGGACAATTCCACCACCCAGGAGTGGCTCGGATAGGTGACACGCTCGGGAACCGCCAAGCTTGACCACGGGCCCTCATCGATCGCCCGACACCACGACAACGTGTCAGTCCGGTTGTGAGCAACCATCGTCGGCATAGTCATTGCGATGTCCATGAAAGATCCTGTCGTCTACGAGCTTGGGGGAAGAGTTTCCGGCACGGCGCAGAGTACTTCGGCAAGACTCAGAGGGTTCGTGACGCCGGGGGGTGTCCGAGGGGGGACAGCACGATGGTCGATCTCTATAGCCCCGACACGTATGTCGATGGAGCACCACACGCTGAATTCGCGCGACTTCGGCGTGAGGACCCCGTGTCTTGGCAAGAGATCCCTGGGCAGGCTGGATACTGGGCTGTATTGCGCCATGCCGATGTCGTACATGTTTCAAGAAACCCTGTTCTGTTCTCGTGTGAGACCGGAGGGGTCGTACTCGAAGACCTTGATCCGGAGCGCCTCGCTCGAATGCGCGACATGTTGCTCTCGATGGACCCTCCGCGACATATCGCCTATCGGAAACCGCTCGCTCCAGAATTCGCGCAGCGCGTGATCGCAGGCATGGCAGATCAAATCAGGGCAATCACCTCCGAGATTTTTGATCGTTGTGCCGACAATGAAGATGTCGAATTTGTGCACGAGGTTGTTGGACCGTTGCCGACGCAAGTCATAGGCCGCTTGTTCGGGTTGCCAGAGAAAGACTGGGACTGGCTTCACCGTCTCTCGCAGATGAATACCAGCGGCCAAGACCCTGATCTGAATCCAGATGGCGATCTCAGCGAGGCGGGAAGCGCCGACTCATCAATGCAGATGGCGATGTACGGAATGGCGTTTGCTGCGGAGCGACGGAAGATCGAGCCACAAGGCGATTTGATGGACGTCATCCTCGGTCAGGAATTTGATGGTCGATTTCTCACTGACCCCGATATCGGAAGCCTGCTCGTGCAGATGATTACTGCTGGGAACGATACGACCGTCTCCATGCTCGCTGGAGGCCTTTGGGCTCTGCTTGATCATCCGGAACAACTTCAAGCGTTGCGGAATGATCCATCGTTGATTCCAGCGGCTGTCGAAGAGATCCTTCGCTGGTTCAACCCGCTGCACTACTTCCGCAGAACCGCAACTGAAGATGTTGAACTCGGAGGTAAGAGGATTGCGAAGGGCGACAAGGTGGCGATGTATTACACATCGGCGAATCGAGATGAAGCGGTATTCGACGATCCCCAACTTTTCGACATAACGAGATCCCCGAACCCGCAACTCTCATTTGGGATCGGAGAGCACTTCTGTTTGGGCGTCCATCTCGCTCGCCTTGAAGGGCGAATCTTCTTCGAAGAGTTGCTGGCCAGATTCTCGAAGATTGAAATCATTGGTCAGCCTGAGCGAGTGAGATCGAACCTCAACAACGGCGTGAAAAGACTTCCTGTCCGACTGACGGTCTGAAAGCGCTCGATCAACGACGAGATGAAAGACTCAAGAACATGACTTCATTGGTAATTGCAGGTGGGACAGTTGTCGACGGTACCGGCTCGCCAGGATTCGTCGCCGACGTACTGGTTCGAGATGGTCGCATCGCTGAGATCGGTACTGATCTCGTGGGCGAAGACGTACTCGATGCGACCGGATGCGTCGTCGCTCCCGGATTCATTGATATTCACACTCACTACGACGCTCAAGTTTTTTGGGATCCCTCTCTGACTCCGTCGAGTTTCCACGGGGTCACAACGGTGATCGCCGGTAACTGTGGCTTCTCGATTGCCCCCACTCGTCCCGAACATCGGGACCTGATTGCGAGAACACTTGAAAACGTCGAGGACATGGATGTCGCTGCTCTCGCTGCAGGAGTCCCGTGGAACTTTTCGACGTTCCCTGAGTACCTTCAAGCAGTTGGTGAGCTTCCTCTCGGATTGAACTTCACCGCCTACATCGGACACACGGCACTTCGTCTCTTCGTGATGGGCGATGACGCGTATGAGCGAGAGGCGACCTCAGAAGAAATTGCACAGATGGTGGTGGTTCTGAAAGAAGCTCTCGATGTTGGCGCGGCGGGCTTCGCCACAAGCGTTGCACCAACCCATCGCGGCGTCGATGGCAAACCGATTCCGTCCCGCTTTGCGAATCGCGAAGAACTCGAGGCCCTCTTCAACTGTGTCGGCGAAGTTGGTAAAGGGGTTGTCGAGGTGACGCCCGGTGAGATTCTCCCGCTCGCCGACATCTACGACCTTCAGATCGAGTCCGGTGCTCCGTTCACAGTCACGGCACTCCTGAGCACGCCAACGATGACACATCGCAAATTTGTGGAGTTGAATCGGGCAGGTTGGGAGCGCGGAGCTGTTGTGTGGCCGCAGGTGTCACCCCGTCCACTTTCGTTCGCGATGTCATTGGCTGAGCCGTTCACATTCAACGTAAACACCGTCTTTGCGGAACTGATGTCGGGGACTCTTGAGGAACGACGCTCTGCATACGCTGACCACGAGTGGCGAGACCGTGCGAGGGAAGTTTGGTCAACAGGCACCTTCATGGTTCCGCGTTGGGAGACATTCGAGATAAGCGAGTGCCCCGCAGACCCTTCGTTGGAGGGCCGCCGAGTTATCGATATCGCCGCGGACCGAGGTTCGGATCCCTTCGATCTCATTCTCGAGCTTGCCCTGAACGAGTCAGATCTTCTTCTACGTGTTCGATGCGTTGTAGCCAATGATGATCCGGAAGAAGTCGCTCTTCTCATCTCCGAAGATCACTGTGCGTTTGGATTGTCTGACGCTGGAGCTCACGTCGGTCAGTTGTGCGACGCTCCTCAAGCGACCGATCTCCTTGGCAACTGGGTGAGAGGTCGAAATGTGATGACTGTGGAGCAAGCGGTGCACCGACTCACAAAGTCACAGGCTGATCTTTTCAACTTGGTCGATCGTGGTGAGCTTCGAGAAGGCGCATGGGCCGACATCGTGGTGTTCGACCCAGCCACGGTTGCTCCCGGTCCCATTCGACGTGTTGCAGATTTCCCTGCGGGTTCCGAGCGCCTCACTGCTGATCAGCCCGATGGTGTTCGCCATGTACTGGTGAACGGAACGCCAATTCGGCGATCTGGTGAGCAGGTCGACACCTCGGCTGGTCCAGGTTGCATCGTTGAAGTCGGGCAACGTCGATGACTACTCATGATTTGGTAATCAGGAATGGCACAATCGTCGACGGCACGGGCCGCGCACGATTCGTTGGAGATCTCGCTGTCACCAATGGCGTGCTGACTCAAGTCGGCGGAACAGTTGTCGGTGACGGCGCTGAGGAAATCGACGCCACCGGGTTGCTTGTAACTCCAGGATTCGTCGATATTCATACGCATTTCGATGGGCAAATTACGTGGGACGAAATCCTCGAGCCATCGGTATCGCACGGAGTTACCACGATCGTGGCAGGCAATTGCGGTGTTGGCTTCGCACCTGTGGCGCCCGAACGCCGCGAGCAGCTCGTTCATCTGATGGAAGGTGTTGAAGACATTCCCGGTGTCGCTCTCACCGAGGGAATGTCGTGGGACTGGGTGACCTACCCCGATTATCTCGATGCACTCGATAAGCGCCAGTGGTCCATGGATGTCGCTACGCAAATCACTCACGGCGCTTTACGAGTTTGGGTCATGGGAGATCGCGCGGTCGGTGATCACACTGCGACTCCAGAAGAAGCTGCTCAGATGGCATCGCTCGTCACCGAGGCGCTTGAAGCCGGAGCGCTTGGGTTTTCTTCCTCTCGCACCTACGCCCATCAGGCACCTGATGGCAGTTATGTGCCCGGCACGCATGCGTCAACTGACGAACTTTGGGCGATCGCCGAGGCGATGCACGCGTTTGGTCAGCCCGTGTTTGAGGTCTCACCGCTTGGTGTTGTGAGTTCCGATCCTGAAATGCTGGTCAAGGAATTCGATTGGATGCGGCGCATGTCCGCTGAGTTCTCGATTCCTGTGCTGATGATTCTGAATCAGATTCCGAGCAACATCGGCCTCTACCGCGAGATCCTCGATCTTGCGCTCGACGCCCGTTCCGAAGGCGCGCTTGTGATCCCGCAGGTTTCAGCGAAGAGTCAAGGGCTACTCATCGGGCTGACGTCGTCGCATGCGTTCATTCGTCGACCAACGTTCCGAAAAGTTCGTGAGGAATCGAACGGAGATCTTGATGCGTTAGTGGCGCTACTTCGCGACTCGGCAGTGAAAGCGGCGATACTTTCTGAAGATGACCTTCCTCCGAGCGGAGATCTCTACGAGGGCATTTCGATCTTCGCTCAGAACGGTGCTTCGAACATCTTTCCGATGAGCGAATTGATCGACCAAGAGCCTGGGAATGAAGAGAGCATCGCTGGGCTCGCTGCAGCAGCTGGCGTGAGTGAGATGGAAATGATGTACGACCGAATGCTCGATCGAGACGGTCGTGCACTCATGATGGCTGGCATCAACAACTACGCCAATGCTGGTCTTGACGGTGTGCACGACATGATCACGCACCCTGCATCCGTACTCGGCGTTTCCGATGCTGGTGCTCATTGCAACCTTCTCGTCGATGCGTGCATGCCCACCATGGTTCTCACCCACTGGGTGCGAGACCGAACCCGTGGCCCACGGCTTTCGCTTGAGTCGGCGGTGCGGATGCAGACACTCGAAACGGCCACTGTCTATGGGCTCGGCGACCGCGGCTCGCTCGAAGTTGGGAAGCGCGCTGACCTCAATGTGATCGATTTCGAGAATCTTCACCTGTTGCATCCCGAACTCGTCCACGATCTCCCGGCAGGCGGACATCGACTGATCCAGCGGGCAACTGGTTACCGCTTCACGATCGTGGCGGGAGCCATCACACGAAAAGACGATCACGACACGGGGGCCCGTCCCGGCCGACTGGTCCGTGGGATGCGCTGAACGCATAACATCTGAACAACTAGTCACTCAAGGAGAACTCCGACATGACACTCGTGAATGCAGATGCACCCGAAGCCGTTCACATCGGCGCTGACGAGCTCCCATGGGTCGACATTGGTAACGGCAACAAGCTCCGCGTCCTTCAGGTGAAGATCGAAGAAGGCCTCTGGATTGTCGAGAACATCATGCAGAAGGGTTTCGAAGTCCAAACCCACAAGCACACCGGCCCAGTTTGGGGCTACACCGTCAGCGGCGGTTGGAAGTACAAGGAATACGACTATGTAAACCGAGCTGGTTCGTTCCTGTATGAACCAGCCGGTTCCGAACACACGCTTCAGTGCATCGAAGACAACACGCAGGTCTGGTTCCACATGTACGGGGCGAACCTCAATCTTGATGCCGACGGAAACGTCGAGTCAGTTACCGACGGCGCAACGTCACTTGCTGGTTACTACGCATTGTGTGAGATGCAAGGGATTCCGCGTCCGAACGTCGTCGTCAGCTGAACGTTCCTTCAACCGTTCACTCAGAGAAACTCATCGAGGAAATCGACCATCGCGTCGAACGCTTCGTCGCGTGCTGGTTCCTCATACGCACTGAAGTGATGGCCTTCAATCATGGCGAGTCGTTTCGGACCTGAGGCGCGCTCGTAGGTATCGATAGCGACTGCAGTTGACGCGACCTCATCGTTTGTTGCGACGACCATGAGGAGAGCGGTGCCGCCAAGTGAGGGAGAGCAGGCTCCTGGGTCGAACGGGGGAGTCGTCGTCATCACCATCGTGACGGAATTCTCCCAACCATTTTGTGGGCCATGGGCGAGAAACCATTCTGATGACTCGGGTTGTGGCAAGACGGCTGCCTCGATTCCAGCGTCGAGAACGACAGCCATTGGTCCGATCTCGCGACTACCAACGTCGAGTGAGTCGTTATCGAATGCAACGCGCATCGCGATGAATCGTTGTTCTGCATGAGACGGGTTCGCCACGAGATCTCCGAGTCCGGCAAAGGGTGCGTTTGCTATGACGGCTTTGACCTCGGGATGGAGTGCGCCGAGAACGATCGCTTCGCCTCCACTGAAACTCGAGCCCCACAGAGCGACGCGATCGGGGTGTACTTCGGGTCGGGCCCGGAGCTGATCAACCACTTCCCACATGTCGTGAGTTTGCACCCACGGGTCGACGACATTGCGTGGTGCGCCCGACGACTCGCCAAGTCCGCGATGGTCATAGAGATAGACGGCGTAACCGGCAGCAGCGAATGACTCTGCAAACCAAGGAAGACCCATCGCCCTTGTCGCCGAGAACCCGTGACTCATGACGACAGTCGGTGCAGACCGAGTGTCTTCATCGGGGAGATAGAGATCGCCCGCAAGGATGGTCCCATCCTCCAGCGTGAGCGGCAGTGGTCGGGGAGCAGGAGTCATAGATGCGATGCTAGGAAGGAACGAGGCACAGTGTCGCCATTGTGGCGAAACATCGCTGGGGGAGTGAGGCAACACCGTGGGTCATCCATTTCGCGATGTAGCGATCGTTGGCGTTCACAACACAAAACAAGCCCGAGTGCTCGAAGGGCACGATTCGCAGAGCATCGCTCTCGAGGCCGCGCTCGGCGCCATCGCCGATGCTGGATTGGAGCCCCGCGATATCGACGGAGTCGTAGGGGGCATCGCCAGCAATTTCCTCTATCAGAGCCGCATCGGGCCGGCATGGCGCTCGATGTCTCCACTTGGAATCCCGGCGGTTATCGAAGGGGCAATGGCGATTGCCTGCGGCCTTGCCAACACGGTGCTGATTGCAACGGGCGAGGCGGGCAGTTACCGGCAGCACGCCTCGACTGCTCCGTGGACGCGACCCACGAATGAGTTCGTCGCCGCATACGGCATGTTTACCGCTGCTGAATTTGCCCTCATGGCGCGTCGACACATGCACATGTACGGAACAACACCCGAATCAATGGCGCATGTTGCGGCGACGATTCGAAACAACGGCCACGTCAACCCCGAGGCGGTGTATTTCGGAAGGGGTCCGTTCACGGCTGTTGACGTTCTTGAAAGCCGGATGGTTGCCGATCCGTTTCATCTTCTCGATTGTGCAATGACATCTGAGGGAGGAACAGCTCTCGTTCTCAC
>CANGMY010000067.1 GCA_947455015.1 Microthrixaceae bacterium
AGACCCCGAAGGTCTGGCGAATGAGTGGGATGCCACCGACAACTTCCCGTTCCGTCACATTGAGCGCTGTCGAAAGATTTGGGTGGCTCGGATCAATGGGCTCTGTCACGCCGGTGGACTCGACCTCGCTCTGCACTGCGATGTCGTGATCGCATCGGCCGATGCTCGCTTCCGCATTCCCGAGTTACTCCGAGGAATTCCGGACCCGTTCATGTCGGCTCGCATTGCCGAGGCTGTTGGCGTCGCCAAGGCGCGCTATCTGTTCTTCACTGCCGCCGAGATCTCAGCGACCGAAGCCGATTCGATGGGACTCATCGGCAAAGTCGTTCCTCATGATGAACTCGAGGCGCAGACCGAGTGGGTTCTTGAGCAGATTTCTCTGACCGGTCCCGAAGCTCGGGCAGCCATAAAGCGCGACCTCAATGCTCGTTTGCCCATGTCCGACACCGGACTTTTCCATCGCACCATGATGAGCGCGGAAATGGTCGAGGGAATGCGGGCATTCGTCGAGAAGCGACCTGTCGATTGGCCGAGAGGCTGACCAAAAGCCTCCTCTGGTCACCGGTACGCTGGTGATTCGCATGAAGAAGCTGATTCAGTTCGGGGCCGCGATTTTCAGCGGGGGAGTCATCATCGCTGTGGCGATGGCAATTCTCATTCCTTCGATTGCCCGAATCGCTTCTGCAGTTGAGGGTGGCGACGGCGCGATCGACATCTCGCAGATTCAGGACTATGCGGTTCGGTCTCAGGTCTTTGCTTCCGATGGCTCGCTGATCGCGACGCTACACGGCGCGGAGAATCGAGACCCGGTGCCCTTGTCGGCAATGCCCGACACCATCAAGGACGCTGTGTTGTCGGTTGAGGACGCGCAGTTCTATGAACACATCGGGATCAATCTGCGCGGTCTTGTCCGTGCGCTGGTGCAGAACGTGAAGTCAGGTCAGGTTGAGCAGGGTGGTTCCACAATCACGCAGCAGTTGGTGAAGAAGGCGCTGCTGAGCGACGAACGAGTCCTCAACCGCAAGACCAAGGAAGCGGCACTCGCCATTCGTCTTGAGGGACAGCTCTCTAAAGACGAAATCCTCGAGCTCTACCTCAACACGATTTACTTCGGTAATGGCGCCTATGGCGTCCAAGCTGCCACTGAAACGTATTGGGGTAAGCCGGTTTCTGAACTGAACTGGGCTGATAGTGCGCTGTTGGCGTCGATGATCTCGAACCCGGTCGAGAACGATCCCATCCTTCATCCGAAGAAGGCCAAGGAAGAACGAAAGCTCGCACTCGACCGCATGGTCGCGAATGGCGTGATTACTCGGGCGCAAGCCGCTGAGTACGACGCGCTTCCGCTTCCGGTTGGTCGTTGCACAGGAGTGGCCGCTGGTTTCCGTCCGGCAGATTGTGGTGCGATTACGCAGCCGCCCGAGGAGAGTTACTTCGTCGAAGAAGTGAAGCAGCAGCTACTTGCTGACACTCGCCTCGGAGCAACCTACGAAGAGCGATACGCCCAGGTCTTTGGTGGCGGTCTTCAGATTCACACCACGCTTGACCCCATTGCCCAGAATGCTGCGCAGGATGCGCATGACAACACCTTCCCGTCGAGTGTGCGAGCAGAAGCAGATTCGAAGGGGATCACAACAGCGATGGTCTCGGTTGAATCGGCAACCGGAGCAGTGCGGGCGCTTGTGGGTGGTCCCGGATTCGCTGACTACAAGTACGACATCGCAACTCATGAGCCCGGCCGTCAGACCGGTTCAACGTTTAAAACTTTCGTGATTCTCACAGCGCTTGAACAAGGCGTGCTGCCAGACGACATCGTGGGCGGCGGAGGTTCATGGCCGGATCCGGGAAGTACACCGAACCCTTACGTCATCACGGGCGGCGGCGGAACGCTTACCGGCGTTACGGCAGCATCATCAAATGGCGCGTTTGTTCGACTTGGTCAAACGGTTGGTCTCGAAAATGTGGTGTACACCGCACAACGCCTTGGTGTGAGTAGCCAGTTCAATTCGCGTGCGAAGTCGATGCCGCTTGGGGTGTTCGATGTGACACCGCTTGAAATGGCATCGGCGTATTCCGCCATTCCGAACGGCGGAGTTCGCGAGCCTTCGTATTTCATCGATCGAGTTGAGGACCGCACGGGCAAGGTCCTGATTCAACATGAAGCGAATCCGACTCGTGGCGTGAGCTGGCAGAGCGCTTGCTTGGCAACGCAGATTCTTGCCAACAACGTGCAGAACGGAACCGGAACTAACGCCCAGCTCAACGGCCAGTCCGCTGCTGGCAAGACCGGCACCACCGAAAGCAACACGAACACGTGGTTTGTGGGCTTCACGCCGAAACTCACGACTGCCGTCTGGATGGGTATTCCTGCCGAAGGAACAAAGCCCATGGGCAATCTTGGTGGCCGCGAACAGTTCGGTGGTTTGTGGCCAGCAACCATTTGGCACAACTACAACCAGGCATATGTCGATCAAACCAAGCAGAAGCGGGTGGAATTCCCGACCTGCGCCGCACCAACTCGTGCAGGCAAGCCGGCTTCGGGGGCCAGCGACCCCTACGGCATCCTGAACGGCGCCCAGCCTGACGATTCGGCGTCGACCTCGTCTACGACTTCGACAACGCGGCGTACGACGACAACCACCTCGCGATCAACCACCTCGAGTTCCTCGACCTCGACGACTACCCGCGTCCCGCGGACCTCTACGACGACCACCATCGATCCTGGCGTCCCGATTAACTGATCGATGCGACAGCGGGACCGTTCACGCGTAAGGCTGGGAAGATGACAGATCTTGAGCGGCTCCTTGACCTGCAGGCCAACGACACCGCCGCCGACCAGTTGCGTCACCGACGCAAGGCATTGCCCGAACGTGCCGCTTTGGTCGAGCTTGACCGCAAAGAAAGCGCCCTTCGTGCCGAGGTCGCCGATCCTCAGGCCGAGCGCGATGGATTGGCTCGTGAACAGAAGCGACTCGAAGACGAGATCGCGACGGTTGAAGGTAAGGCTGCTCACGTTGAAAAGCAGCTGTATGACGGATCGATGACGTCGCCAAAGGAAGCACAAGGTCTTCAGGCTGATCTCGAGTCGTTGAAGCGTCGACAAGCCTCACTCGAAGACGAAGTCATCGAACTCATGGAACAGATCGAGCCGCTCGATGAACAGCTCGCTGTATCGGTTGTTTCGCTTTCCACGATCCATGCTGAACGCGAGCAGGTGAAAGCTTCACTCGTTTCGTCTGAAGCGGCTGTCGATGCTGAAATATCTGACACCGCCGCTGCACGCCAGGCTCTTGTCGACGCTGTGCCTGCGACATTGATTGCGGAATACGAACGAATCCGTGGCGGTGAAGGCGGCATTGGCGTCGCACGACTCCAAGGGGCCACCTGCATGGGCTGTCATATTTCATTGGCGGCGGCAGAGGTTGATGTCATGAAACGAATGCCCGCCGATGAACTTGCCTATTGCCCCGATTGCGGGAGATTGCTCGTCCGATGATCCTCTGGTTCGCCGGAGTCAGTTTCGTCTTCGTGTGGTGGGTGTTTAGAAGCCCCGCGCTCGACTACCGACTCGTGATGCTCGGCGCAGTTTTGCCCGTTGGTGAAGTGTTTCTCGGGGGACCGCGAGTCCTTCACGCGTTACTCGCTCCCGTTGCGCTCATGGGCATCTTGATGTTGGCAACGCAGAAGCGACGATTGGTGCGACGCCGTTGGATCGGAATTCCGATCGGCATGATGATGCATCTCGTGCTCGACGGCATCTGGGCGCGCCCCAAAGTGTTCTGGTGGCCGTTCTTCGGTGCGGACTTCGGAAGCGGGGGACTGCCTGAATTCGGTCATCCGTTCACAGTCACGCTGGTATTCGAACTCATTGGTCTCGGCTGCCTCGTGTGGGCATGGCGCGCATTCGATTTCGCCAACCCCAAAATTCGTGATCGTTTCTTCCGAACGGGGCAACTTTCCCGTTCGGTTCCGAAACCTCCTACCTGTTAGGTCACGTCATGCTCCACATCGTTCGTCACGGTCGCACCGAACACAACGCCTCGGGTTTGTTGCTTGGCCGGATTGATCCGCCGCTCGACGACCTAGGCCGAGATCAGGCTGTTGCGCTCGCTGCAGCAATTGGTCCTGTTGATCGGGTCATTACCAGCCCGTTGTTGCGTACCCGTCAGACGGCGGAAGCATTTGGCGTTGAGCCGATCGTCGATGATCGGTGGATCGAACTCGACTATGGCGATTTCGACGGCGTACCGCTTGCCTCGGTCGAGTCCGAGATCTGGAAACAGTGGCGCTCTGATGCCGAGTTCGCACCGCCCGGCGGAGAATCGCTTCGACAACTTGGACAGCGCGTCTCTGAGGCGCTGGGCGACCTCGACCGTGCCGACGAAAGCGATCTGACCACAGTCGTGGTTACCCACGTGTCGCCGATCAAGGCGGCAGTGTGCTGGGCGCTGGGCGTCGATGAACTTGTGTCGTGGCGACTGTGGGTAGCAACGGCATCGATCACGTCGATTGCAGTTGGTGGCGGTGTTCGGGCAATGCACGGGTTCAATGACATCGCCCATCTTCGGGCAGCAGGGTTGGCTGACCGCTAGCGTCGCCGTATCTACTCTCTCCGAAAGGCCAAGTCATGACCATCGTGATCCGAGGAACCCTTCCCGTCCGTGCCGACAAGCGTGACGAAGCAATCGCTGCATTCATTGCCGTATCTGAAGGTTCGGAATCTGAAGCCGGTTGCCAGGTGTACCGATTCTCGGAAGACGTCCGCGAACCGAACACGTTCATCATCACCGAACATTGGGATGACGAAGCTGCTCTCGGTGGTCACTTTCAGACTCCGCATATGGCTGCATTCACTTCGGTCGTAGGCGACTTGCTCGCGGGTGCTCCTGATGTCGTGAAGTACGAGGTCAGTAGTTTCGGCCCGCTCCACGGCTGACGAAGGGAAGCGGCGGAGATGACCAGCACACACGACACAACTGCGGAGTCGCACGACCCGATCGAATGCAGAGCATGTCAGGCCATTGACGCATTTGATGGAAACGTTGATGGAGTCCTCTTTGGCGCTGGCAAGTATCACGTCGCCAACGAGAATTCGGTGTGGCAGACAGTTCGGCGTAAGCAAGATGAGGTGGCCGATCACGTCACGAACTTCGCCGGTTCGCTCAAGTTCGTCTACCTGCATTCGGTGTGGTTCTTCATCTGGGTCGTACTGAATGTGGGCGTGCTTGGCGCCGCGCTCAAGTTTGATCCGTTCCCGTTTGGTCTCCTGACGATGATCGTCAGTCTGGAAGCGATCTTTCTGTCGACATTCGTGATGGTGAGTCAGAACCGTCAGGCCGCTCGTTCTGAGGTTCGTGCACAACTCGATTTCGAAACCAATCTGCGGGCCGAGATCTGGGCGATCCACATCGGTGCGAAGTTGGGTATCGACCACGAGCACGTTGAAGACATTGTGCGCCAGGCGCTTGAAGCCTCTGACGGATCAAGCGCTCCGCAAGGTTTGTGAGGTTGGTGCGCCGAGGCGTCGCTGTAGCGCTATCAGTCGCTGCCCTTCTGATCCTCTCAAGTTGCGCTTCAGATTCAGGTGCACCTGCTGGTAATGCGGCCGACTTCGTAGCCGCCGAGTCGACAACGGCCGTTCCCGCCACGACCACCACAACAAAAATATTCGCCGCAACTGCTTTTGATGGGACAGACGCACTTCTTGGCGAGCGGGTGAAGTCAGCGGGACTCTCGGGCGGAATGGTGCGCATCGGTCGCGCCGACGGTTCCGTCATCCACGAAAAGTCGATCGGTTCGGTGAATGGAGCGACACCGTTGTCGGTGGCGTCGTCAACAAAGTGGCTCACAGCCGCAACGTTCATGACATTTGTTGATCAAGGCGCGATCGGACTCGACGACAACATCGCGAAGTGGCTGCCCGAGTTCGCCAATGACTCTCCACCGGTGACGGCTCGACAACTGTTGAGTCACACCTCAGGGGTGAGAGATAACAGTTGCCAGTCCGGTGGCATGTCGCTGAATGCATGCGTGAAAGCGATTGCATCGTCCGCCCGCCAGTTCCCGGCGGGGTCGAAGTTCTCCTATGGAAACTCTGACTTCCTCGTCGTTGGTCGCTTGGTCGAAGTGCTGGGTGGCTCGGACTTTGCGACCATCGTGAGCCAACGAATCACTGGTCCGTTGCAGATGAACGCCACGACATGGCCAGGAGCGCCGGTGATGGCGAATACAGCATTCGGCGTGCGAGTAACGATCGACGACTATGGCAAATTCCTTCAGATGATCTTGAATCGGGGGATGGCGAATGGGGCCCGAATACTGAGCGTCGATGCGATTGATGCACTCGTGTCGAACCAAGTGTCTGCCTATGACACGACGAAGGACTTCTCCGTCGGGATAACGAAGATTCCGCGATACGGGCTAGGTAGTTGGCCCGATGTCGTGAACGAGTTCGGAGCCACCGTTGTTGTGAGTGGAAACGGTGGGATGGGCTTGTATCCGTGGGTGGACTTTGCGACGAAGACGTGGGGCATCATCGGCGTGCAGGACGAACGTGGCGCACAGGTGGCCGTTCCCGCGTCACAAAAGGTCGAAGTCGAAGCTCGAACAGCCTTGTCGCGCTGAGCGTTTTTGTTAGCTCTTGCGTCCGGCGACGAGGAACTGCTTGCCCAGCAACTTCCAAGCAAGCGGCACCTTCAGGTATGCGCGGGTAAGTGGGGGGGATGCGGGATCGAAATTTGGTCTAATCAGTGCGAGATTGCGTTCCGATAGGTGTGTCGAAAGCGTTGTCTTTGAGATCCCTTGCCGGCTTCGGTTGCGATCGTGAGTCGGTCAGCCGGTGAATCGGGGCTCGATGGCGCCGGCGGCGATGGACGTCGTCGGCGAATCCGCGAGTGTCGTCGATGTCGATGTCGTGGGTTCTGGCGATTGCGAATCGGACAGCGTGAGCACCAACGTCCGTGCCTGATCTCCGTAGGAGTAATCGCCGATTGCGCCGACCGCGGTGCACGTGGTCGCGGTCACACACGATACCGACGTTAAGGAGTTGTAGACCGCTCCCGGGTTGGGGCTGGTGATCTGAGTCCAAACGTTTCCGTCCCAGACCACCACAACCGTTTGTGCCCCCCCATTTACGTCCTCGTACCTGCCGACAGCGACACATGAGGTTGGGTCCGTACATGACACTCCGTCTAGTCGATTCGCCGAGCTTGGGCCGGGGGACAGGGACCATGTGCTGCCATCCCACAAGAGCATCAGCGATTGGTTCGTACCATCGGAACCGACAGCCATGCACGACGATGCGGTCGAGCACGAAACGGAACTCAGACCCCAATCGAAACTCGTAGGAGTGGGGCTGGTGACCTGCGACCACGAACTGCCATTCCACGAAAGCACCAACGTTTGATTCACGTCTGCTGTGCTGACGTATCCGATGGCGGTACACGAGGTCGCGGTCGCGCACGATACCGAGTAGAGGTTGTTGATGTCGGTGCCCGGGTTGGGGCTGGTCATCTGGGTCCATTGATTCCCATCCCAGGACAGCACCAG
>CANGMY010000068.1 GCA_947455015.1 Microthrixaceae bacterium
CAGCGGATGGGCCTCTATCCCAGCCCACCCTTGGCCGGGTTCACTCCGCCAGCGCCAGAAATTCCGGGTATGGAGTTCTCTGGGCGAGTCGCTGCACTTGGCGAACGAGTCACGTCCTGGGAAGTTGGCGATGCCGTCATGGGCATCGTCGGCGGAGGTTCCTATGCAGAACAACTCGTCATTCACGAACACCAACTGATGCGTGTTCCCAAGGGGGTGAGCGTCGAAGACGCTGCCGCGATCCCCGAGGTTTGGATTACGGCGTTCGATGCGCTTGTTGTCCAAGGCGGTCTTTCTTCAGGGCGAATCGCACTCGTGCATGCTGGCGCTTCGGGCGTGGGCACTGCGGCAATTCAGATCTGCAAAGCGATTGGTGCGCGTGTCATCGTCACCGCTTCGGCAGGGAAGCTTGAGGCGTGTCGTGCACTCGGTGCTGACCTGGCGATTGATTACGCGTCACAGGATTTCGTTGCCGAATGCGCCGCATTCACGAATGGGGCAGGCGTTGATGTTGTGCTCGACGTCATCGGAGGCGACTACGTCAACAAGAACATCGCCGCAGTGCGCGTTGGTGGTCGCATTGTTCAGGTGGGCACGATGGGATCGGGTCGCACCGAAGTGAATATCGGGATGATGTTGCCAAAGCGTGCGAGTTTGATCGGCACCGTGCTGCGGGCCCGCCCCTTGGCAGAAAAGATCGAAATTACGCAACGCTTTGCTGCAGAACTCCTGCCGCTGTTCGATTCCGGCGTGGTCAAGCCAGTGATCGATTCGCGTTACGCGCTTTCGGCAATTGCCGATGCGCACGCGTACATGCAAACCAACGCGAACGTTGGCAAGATCCTGATCGACGTCTGATCAGGAGTTGTTGATCAGCGCTCGAAGATCGGAACGTAATCGCGAACGCCGGAGCCCGTGTAGAGCTGACGGGGGCGAGCGATGCGTGAGTTCTGATCGAGCATTTCGCTCCAGTGTGCAAGCCAGCCCGCCATACGGGGAATAGCGAACAGCACGGTGTACATCTCGATCGGAAAGCCCATGGCCTGGTAGATGAGGCCTGAGTAGAAGTCGACGTTCGGGTAGAGCTTGCGGCTCACGAAGTAGTCGTCGGCGAGTGCGGTCTCTTCAAGCTTGAGGGCAATGTCGAGAAGTTCATTCTTGCCAGTGACCTCGAACACGTCGTAGGCGATCTTCTTGATGATCTTGGCCCGCGGGTCGTAGTTCTTGTACACGCGGTGACCGAAGCCTTGCAGGACCATCTTGCCTTCGCGAACGTCTTTGACATAGGCGTCGACATTGTCGAGGGTGCCGATGGTGTTGAGCATGCGAAGCACCGCCTCGTTGGCTCCACCATGGCGAGGGCCGTAGAGCGCAGCGGCTGCGGCAGCGGCGGAGGAGTACGGATCGGCGTGCGAAGAGCCAACAACGCGCATGGCGGTGGTGGAGCAGTTCTGCTCGTGATCGGCGTGGAGGATGAACAGCACGTCGAGGGCCTTGGCCAGAACCGGGTTGGGTTCGTAGTTGGGCTCAGCGACTCGCCACATCATCGAAAGGAAGTTCGAGGTGAAGTCGAGGCTGTTGTCTGGGTAAACAAACGGCATGCCGACGCTGTGGCGGTGTGCGCCAGCGGCGATGGTCGGCATCTTCGCGATCAGGCGAATGATCTGCTTCTGACGACTTTCGAGGTCGAAGATGTCTTTCGCGTCGGGATAGAAGGTCGAAAGCGCAGCGAGGGTCGAAACGAGGATGCCCATGGGGTGAGCGTCGTGGTGGAAGCCCTCCATGAAGCGCTTACGCACATTTTCGTGAATGAACGTGTGGTACGTGATCTCGTGGGACCACTCGGCCATCTGCGTTTCGGTGGGCAGTTCGCCATTGAGAAGCAGGTAGGCAACTTCGAGATAGGTCGACTGTTCGGCCAACTGCTCGATGGGGTAACCGCGATAACGAAGGATGCCTGCGCCACCATCAAGTTCGGTGATGGAACTCTCGGCTGCAGCAGTGGTGGAGAAGGAGGGGTCGTAGAACCAGGTGCCCGGCATGAGTTTCGACCATGCCGCGGAATCGACGCCACCGTTGACGATCGGAACTTCGATCGATTCTCCGGTGCGGTTATCGGTGATGGTCACACTCTCGGCCACTCGTCGAACTCCTGTACATCGTTGTCGTTGGGATCCCCTGCAGTCGCAGCCTAGTGGCCCCGGCGAGGCGTTCGTTCGGTCGGGTGTGAACGATTCGTAAACAACTCCCGATGCCCATCGTGGGCGTCGAACCGCTGCGGTTAGAGCGGGGTGTTGTCGTGCGAGCGGGGTTGGATCCGCTCACGCTTGTCCTCAAGCGCAATGAGGGCAGCGGCAACTTCGGACCGGGTCTCGGCCGGTTCAATCACGGCGTCGATGAAGCCGCGGTCGGCTGCGATGTAGGGATTGAGGAGGCGTGCCTCGTACGCATCTTCGAGGGCTTTGCGGTCCTCGTCGGCGATACCTCGATTGAGGATCTCCACGGCTCCCTTGGCGCCCATGACGGCGATTTCGGCCGATGGCCACGCCAGCGCGAGGTCGTTCCCCATTCGCTTGGAGTCCATGACGATGTAGGCACCGCCATAGCTCTTGCGAAGTGTGACGTTGATGCGAGGCACTGTCGCTCGGGCGTAGGCGAATGCCATTTGCGCGCCGTGACGGATCATGCCGCGCCATTCAAGATCTTTGCCCGGGTAGAAGCCAGGCGTATCGACCAACGTGATGAGCGGAATGTTGAATGCATCGCAGAACGCGACGAAACGAGCGCCCTTTTGTGACGCGGGAATGTCGAGCGTTCCGGCGAGTGCACACGGTTGGTTCGCAACGAACCCCACCGGGCGTCCCGCGATTGAAGCGAATGCAGTGACGAGATTGGAGGCCCACGATGCACGCAGTTCAAACAATTCGCCGTCGTCCGCAATCGCTCGGATCACGGTGCGGATGTCGTAGGAGCCCGTTGGGGTTGCGGGAATGACATCGCCAGCTTCGGGCGTGAGTCGATCCACTGGGTCGTCGCTCGACAGGCGCGGCGGAAGTTCGTCATTGTGGCCGGGCAGGTAATCGAAGAGGTTCGTGACCCACTCCATCGCCGCATCGGCGTCGGCCACGACAGCAGAAGCGACGCCGGTGTTGCGGCTGTGGGAACCCGCGCCACCGAGGTCCATCTTGTCGATAGGAACCCCGGTGAATTCGCGCACCATGTGGGGTCCACTCACAAACGCATACGCGTCTTCGGTCATGACGACGTGATCGGCAAGGCCGAGAAGGAGAGCCGGACCGGAAACGGCAGGGCCCGACACGGCCATAACGGTTGGAACAATTCCTGAACACGAACTCAGTGCCTTGGCGGCCTGGCCCCATCCATGCAGAGCGGCGAGCCCTTCACTGATATCGGCGCCGGTGGAGGAAAGTTCAACGACAACAGGAAGGCGTTCGGCAAGTGCGACGTGCGCTGCATTGGCAATGCTTTCGCCGTCACGGGGCGAAAGCGCGCCGCCTTTGCCGTCTGCATTCGCATCGCCACCGATGCGGACTCGCACAACACGTCGAGGTCCGCTCATCGTGTCGAGAACGTCGATGGCAGCGTGAACGACGCCGGGAACCTTTGCCCGAAGCTGCACTGCGCGCCCGGTGTTGGACGCGAACCTTCCGCCGTTGGAGTCGGAGGCGGAGGGAGGTGTCATCAATCGGGGGAAGGGCGCTGAGGTGAAGCGGGGTGAATGCCGGGTTGGTGTTCACCACGGGAACTCACGACATCTCGAAGGACATCGGCGAGTGTTCGTGCTGGTGCCGAGAGTAACGCCTGCCGACGGGTCGCGAGCCCGACTGCCCGACCGGGTAACCCATCGACCGGAGCGGTATGCCATCCAAGGTCGGATCGGGCGGACACGGCACTGGCCGGAAGAATCGCAGCGCCGAATCCTTCGAAGGCGAGCGAGGCCATCAGGCGGGTTCCGTCGACCTCTGCCTTCACTGCGAGGGTGTAGTCGCGTTCGGCGAACAGGGCATCGAGTTGCTCTCGGAACGGGCGACCGGGAGGCTCGACGATGAGTTCGATGCCGTTGAGGTCGGCCAACGTGACACGGTCCTTGCCAAAAAGTGAATGTCCCGCCGGCGTCGCCAAGATGCGGTCCTCGGTGAACAACGCGGTCGTCGCAACCTCGGGGTCGTTGGTGGGAGTGGTGAGAACGGCGAGGTCGATCGCTCCAGAATCGAGCTTGAGGAGGAGCGATGCGGTCGTGGCGTCGTGGACCTCGACCCGAACGAGTGGGTGCTGGGCCGACATCACGTCGATCAACGCGGGAGCCAGCCACCGAGCCGTCGTGCCGATAATTCCAATGCGGGCAGTGCCGCTGACTTCAGAACGGACGGAGTGAACGTCGGCCGTAAGGGCAGAAAGCTCGGTCTGAATGCGCCGAGCCCGCTCGACGACGACCTGACCCTCGGCGGTGGGGAGCCCTGTCGCTCGGTCGATAAGCGTTGCCCCGAGTTCCTTCTCCAGCCGAGAGATATGGGCCGACACGTTGGATTGCACGGTGTGGAGGGACCGCGAGGCCGCCGTAAACCCGCCGTTCTCAACGACGGCAAGGAGCGTGGAGAGCTGGCGGAGATCCATCACAAATAATGATGGCATAGATCACCACAAACGGTTGGACCGATGGGTAACTTGTAGGCATACTTGCACCAGCAAGTGTCGAACTCATCAAGCGGATCCCCCTCTGCAGAGTTCGTAGAAGGTGTTGAGACTGTCCCCCCGGTTTCCACCTCCGCTCCGAAGCCGGCCCAAAGGGTCGGCTTCGGTCGTTTTCGGCCTACTGTTCGCGGCCATGAACCGGGGACCAGTCATCATCGAAGCAGCGATCAACGGCAACCGAACCAAGGAACACAATCCGAGCGTTCCGCGATCGCACGAAGAACTTGCCGCCGACACGCTTGAGACGTTGGCCGCGGGTGCATCGATCATTCATAACCACGGCTCGGTCTTCGGTGATCCGCAAGCCGTCGCCGACGATTACCTCGCAGGTTGGATGCCGGTGTTCGCTGAACGTCCCGACGCGCTGTTGTATCCAACCGCGAATTACGGTCCGAACGGTTTGAACTTCGAGCACTTGCATCTGCTCGCAGAGACCGGACTCATGAAAGTGAGTTTGTGTGATCCAGGTTCAACGAACCTCGGCGGTGTTGATGCCGATGGACTTCCAACTGCCGGCATCGTGTACTCGAATAGTTATGACTCGATTCGCGTGCAGCTTGATCAAGCCGCTGCCGATCGCGTTGGACCAAGTCTCGCAATCTATGAACCAGCATTCATGCGCACGACAATGCTGTATTGGAAGGCCGGAAAACTTCCTGCGGGATCAATGATCAAGTTTTATTTGTCGACCGAACGCGGATACCTAGGTGCACCGTTCGGTTTGCCGCCAACAAAGCTTGCGCTCGATGCGTATCTCGAAATGCTTGGCGATTGTCCTGTGCCGTGGGCATTGTCGGTTGTCGGCGGCGATCCGGTTGAAAGCGGCTTGGCCGAATACGCAATCGAACGCGGCGGCCATCTTCATGTTGGCCTCGAGTTCTATGGCGGCGATCGTCAACCAACGAATGCTGAACTCACGCGCAACGCAGCGGAAGTCTGCGAACGCATGGGTGTTGCTGTCGCAACATGCGACGAGGCTGCATCGATCTTGAGCCTTCCGCGCGCGTAGCGGTTAGCTGTTCTGGCTGTACTCAGAACTCGTTGGGTCGCCGGGTGCTCCCGACTGACAGATGTTGATTGGCATCGAGACGAGTTCTTCGTTGCTCACGCGGTAGTAGGTGCCGTCTGAGCAACCAAGTTTGGGGTTGACCTCGGCGAATACTCCACCGGCATCGTTTTCCCAGCCTGGAACCGACCACACATGCACCATCCATTGGGTGGTGTTGAGCATGACGCCACCGACAGCCGAACACATTTCCTTTGTGACATCGCCGCGATCGGCGCCAAAGGGAGCATCAGTTCCTGCTGCGGAAAACTTGACGCACACATTTGAGTGGTAGTGCCAGGTGTCGTTTGTGCCCGGAAATCCAGTCGGTTCGATTTTCGACATCGAGTAGTACATGAAGCCGGCAATCGGAGAGTTGGGTTCGGTGCCTGCATAGATAAGTGATTGCGGATGACGGAGCGTTTCGTCGGTCATCGTTCCTGCAGGATTGAGTTCGGCAATTCCACTGTGGGTGTAGTGCACGCCGAGGCCGGGGGAGTAACCGCCAGCCCGTCGATATCCCGCTGCGGCTGCATCGGCGAGGGTCGGGAACTGCGCAGCGACTTCACGGGTAATGGCAAGTTGGCGATCAAGTTCTGCTTGTGTCGCGGGATCGAGCGGATCATTCCGAATCGCGTGGTGATGGCCGTTCGTGAGAAGCGAAAGGCCCTTGTCGTCGATATCGGGAAGACACGCAGACGTGTCATGGACATGTCCGTCGGGAGCAACAAGTTCAGGATTCGGCTTCTGGCCTTTCGGGCAACCGTTCCCGCCATGTGTGTGATGCGAGGCGCTTGGTGATGCGACTGCTGTTGTCGCCAACACAATCACGGCCACGGGAATGATTGACGCAAAGACCAAACCTTCGGTGCGCCAGGTTGACGCGAACTTGGGTCGCCAAAGAGCAGCAATCGATACCGCAACTGCTGCTGCTTCAAGAACAACGCACGCGATGTCGACAAATGAGGAAGGTTGCGCGATGCCGGAATTCGGCCCAAACGGTGCACCCCACACGCGGGTGACAACCCATGCGCCGATGAAGACAGCGGATGCAACAACGGTTGCTGTGAGCATCCATCGTTTTGGACGAATCACAATTGCGAGAGCAAGCGCGACTTGGATCCAACCGCTCACGACAAACGCGATGCCTTCGGGCGCCCACTCGCTCATGTGCTGCGGCACCATTGCGAAATGGATGACTGCCGCGCCGAGTAGCGCTGCACTGAGCGTTGCGCGCACGAATGCGCTTGGAACTGTGGAGTTTTCCATGCTGACCCCCCGGTCGTTCAGGGGGTCAGCATAGTGAGGGTCAGACGCGTTGGCGTTGACGAATGATGTTGAGTGCGCCGCCGGCCTTGAACCAACCGATCTGCTCGTCGTTCATGGTCTGAATGCCTTCGAAGTCGATGGTGGTGCCATCGGGCTTGACGATCTGGCACTTCACCGGAACATCAGGTGTGAGATCGGCAAGACCAAGAACATTGATGCGGTCGTCTTGTTCGATGAGGTCGTAGACCTTTGGGTCGGCAAAGACGAGCGGAAGAACGCCCTGCTTCTTGAGGTTCGTCTCGTGGATACGAGCGAACGAACGGGTGAGTACAACTTTGGCGCCGCGGTATCGCGGTTCCATAGCTGC
>CANGMY010000069.1 GCA_947455015.1 Microthrixaceae bacterium
ACTCGCACGATGGGCACCGAACCTGCACCGACGTCAGTCGACACCGCAGCGGAATTGCTCGAACTTCTGGCCGATGCGCGCTGGGTGTTCTCGCAGTACGACCACCAGTTGTTCCTCAACACCGTTGAAGGTCCCGGTGGCGATGCCGCGGTGCTTCGTTTGAAGCACCCGACCTCAGGCGCCGACACCGGTCGCGGCATTGCCCTCACCACCGACGGCAACCACCGTTGGTGCGCGGTTGATCCTCGTCAGGGCACTGCACTCACGGTTGCTGAGTCGCTGCTGAATCTCGCGTGCGTCGGTGCCCGCCCGCTGGCGGTCGTGAATTGTTTGAACTTCGGTAATCCCGAACACCCCGAAGTTATGTGGCAGCTGTCCGAAGCGATCGATGGCATGTCCGAAGCCTGCGTGGCTTTCGATACACCAGTCATTGGCGGAAACGTCAGTCTGTATAACGAATCGCAGGGCACTGACATTGACCCAACTCCGGTTGTGGGCATGCTCGGCGTGATCGATTCGCTCGATCGTCGCCCACCTGGTGTTGGCTTGGTTGAGCAGGGCCGCCTCATGCTCATCGGTGTCACCCAGCCCGAGGTTTCCGGTTCTCGTTGGGCTCGCGCCCGTGGGCACAACGGCGGAACACTTCCCGCTCTCGACGCTGCGCTTCACCTCAAGGTGGCCGAAGTCGTTCGCAAACTCGTGGCTGGTGATGTGCTCGCCGGCATTCACGATGTGTCTGGTGGCGGCCTTGGTGTTGCACTCGCCGAAATGGCAGCGAAATCAGGCATCGGTGTTTCGGTTGCTCGAGTTGCCGACGCGGCGGAACTCTTTGCCGAAGGACCTTCACGAGTCGTGGTGTGTGTCGAACCCGAATCAATGGGTGTCGTCGAGAACATCTGCGAACAAGCCGGCGTACCCGTCTCACGAATCGGTGTTGCTGGTGGCGATCGATTCAGCGTCAAGGGTCTTGTCGATCTTCCGCTTTCCGATGTCGTCGACGCCTGGACGAATCACATTCCTTCCGCACTCGGTGCAGGCACGGCGCAGGACTAAATCGTGCAAACTGACTGCGTGAATCCCGATGACGACACACCGAAGGAAGCGTGTGGCGTCTTCGGTGTGTACGCACCGGGTCAAGCGGTTTCGCATCTCACGTACTTAGGCCTGTACGCGCTGCAGCATCGCGGTCAGGAAGCTGCCGGTATGGCAGTGAGCGATGGTTCAACAGTCACGGTCGTGAAAGACACCGGTCTCGTGTCGAACGCCTTCGACGACCGAACCCTCGCTGCTCTTACTGGTCATCTCGCAATCGGACACACTCGCTACTCGACGACCGGTTCCAGCGTTTGGCATAACGCGCAGCCGGTGTACCGAGATGTCGGTGCGCACACCGTTGCGATCGCGCATAACGGCAACCTCGTAAACACCGCCGAACTCGCTGACGAACTCGGCATGCTTCCGGGCACGGTGAGTTCTGACAGCGATGTCATGGCCGAACTGCTTGCGTCGGAACTCGCCAAGAATCCTGACGAAAGTTCTGATCACCGCGCGCTCGAACGAGCCATGCAGGCGATCCTTCCTCGCCTGAAGGGTGCGTTCTCGGTTGTGGCGATGGATGAAGGCCACGTCATCGGTGTTCGCGACCCCAACGGTTTCCGCCCGCTTTGTCTCGGCAAGCTCGATAACGGTTGGGTGCTTGCGTCGGAAAGCCCCGCACTCGACGTTGTTGGTGCGCATCTTGTTCGTGAACTCGAACCGGGCGAGATGATCGTGATCGATGCCACTGGTTACCGCGCAGTGCGCGTGTTTGAACCAGCAGTTGTTGACCCCAAGTTGTGCTTGTTCGAGTTCGTGTACTTCGCGCGACCCGATACCCGTCTTTACGGTCAAAGCGTGCATCAAGCACGTGTACGTATGGGCGAACAACTCGCAGAACAAGCGCCGGTTGAAGCTGACCTTGTGATGGGTGTTCCCGAATCTGGAATTCCGGCTGCCGAGGGATACGCGCGTAAATCGGGCATTCCTTTTGGCCAAGGACTCGTAAAGAACCGCTATATCGGTCGCACGTTTATTGCGCCGAATCAGGAAATGCGCGCGCTTGGTGTGCGCATGAAACTGAATCCGTTGCGTGACAACATTGCCGGACGACGTCTCATCGTGGTTGATGATTCCATCGTTCGCGGCACCACGACTCGTGCCATGGTCTCGATGCTGCGTGAAGCAGGGGCAGCCGAAGTTCATATGCGTGTTTCATCGCCGCCCTACAAGTGGCCATGTTTCTATGGCATGGATACCGGGACACGCGGAGAACTCCTTGCCGCCAATATGAGCGTCGACGAAATCCGTGAGTATCTCAACGTCGATTCGTTGTCGTACCTCACGCTCGACCGTTTGTTGTCGGCGACTGGCGCAGTTGGAGCAGGGTTCTGCGACGCATGCCTGACGGGCAACTATCCCGTGGCAATCCCGGTCGAGCTCGGTAAGCACATTCTCGAGATGCCCTCTTCGGCACCGACAGCAACGAACGCATTGGCCGACACGCTTGATGTTGCTCCCACGCTCCCCGCGCAAGACGCGCTTTCCTTCTCATCGGAAGACATTGATGGCTGACGACGCAACAACGGGCGAAACCTATGCCGGTGCTGGCGTCAGCATCGACGCTGGTGAAGAAGCAGTCGATCGCATCAAGTCACACGTTCGATCAACATTCCGACCCGAAGTCATTGGTGACATTGGCGGGTTCGGCGGCCTCTTTGCACTCGACCTTGCTCGTTACAAGAAGCCGGTTCTCGTGTCATCAACCGACGGGGTTGGCACAAAAGCACTTGTTGCCCAAGCAACAGGTCGGTTCACCACGATCGGTGTCGATCTTGTTGCCATGTGTGTCGACGATCTTGTGTGTCAGGGCGCCGAGCCACTGTTCTTTCTTGACTACATCGCAGTTGGTCGACTCGATCCCGATCACATTGATCAGCTCGTGGAAGGTGTGGCTGACGGATGTCGTCAGGCCGGTTGCGCGTTGGTAGGCGGTGAAATGGCTGAACATCCCGGAGCAATGGAAGCAGGCGAATTCGATCTCGTTGGCTTTGCGGTTGGGATTGCCGATCGTGATGCACTCATCACCGGTGCCACGATCGCACCCGGCGATGTCCTCATCGGTCTTCCGTCGCAGAACCTTCGATCAAACGGTTTTTCTCTCGCTCGTCGCGTGCTGCTTGAGCGTGCGCAACTTCCACTCGATGGGCCGGCCTATGACGGCGCGCATCACACGTTGGCCGATGAACTCCTTGCCCCTTCGGTGATCTTCTCGCCAGCCATCGCCGCGCTTCAGAAGGCAGTTGACGTACGCGGCGTTGCCCACATCACCGGTGGTGGCATTCCTGGCAATCTCAATCGCGTGCTGCCGCATGGAACTGCCGCTGAAGTCACGTGGGGAACCTGGGATGTTCCGCCGATTTTCAACGAGATCCAGCGTCTGGGTTCTGTGGCCGATGACGAAATGGCGCGAGTGTTCAACATGGGTGTCGGCATGATCGTGGTTATCCCTGAATCGGAATCGTTCAAGGCCCTCGATGTTGCTCGTGCCGCTGGACATCGGGCCACCGTGATCGGTCGCATCGTCGAAGGTGACGGCACCGTCCGGATCGTCTGACACAGACAGACACGATCGGAACCGCTCCCGTCGTCACTCGCCGCCCGGTAGGTTCCTGTCCATGAGCGACGCGACAAAGCAGCAATTGATCGATCATCTCCTTCGCTATTCAGTGCGCACCGGCGACTTCACGTTGAAGTCGGGCAAGAAGAGTTCGTGGTTCATTGACTCAAAGCAGACTGCTTGCCGACCCGATGGCCTTTTGCTCATGGCCGATCTTGCGCTCGATCTGATTCCCGACGACGTCACGGCCATCGGCGGTCTCACTGTTGGTGCTGATCCGGTCGCCTACGGCATCGCCGCTGTGGCTGCGACTCGTGGTCGCCACCTGAAGTCGTTCACCATTCGCAAAGAGGCCAAGGACCACGGCGTTGCCGGTCGGCTTGCTGGCCCGCTCGAACCGGGCGACAAGGTCGTCATCACCGACGACACCGTTACCCGAGGCACCTCACCGATGGAAGCGGTGCACGTTGCTCGCGAACTTGGGGCCGAACCTGTCATGGTGATGGTGGTCGTTGATCGTGGCGGAACCTGCCAGGCCATGGCCGAGGCCGAAGGTCTTGCGTTCCGGGCGTTGGTGACTGCTCCCGAACTTGGCTTCCCGTACGAAGGGGCCTGACCTTCTGAAACGGGGGAACTTGCGGCTCCGAGCCCCGACTTGGGGACGGCATCGGCCGGACGGGTAGCGTCTTCGCCCTATGGCCGACTCAACTACCGCCGCTTTCAGTATTCGCCTTCGCGTCCGTCTCGGGAATGAACCCGGGGCCTTGGGCAATCTCGCTACCGCCATTGGTTCGGTAGGCGGGAACATTTGGTCCCTGCAGGGGTTTGAAGCGAAGAAGGAATCTCTCGACGAAGACATCGTCGTCAACTGCTCGAGCGAAGCGCATCAGCAGCAGGTGCTCGATGCCATCCGTGCGCTCTCGGACAGTGAACTTCTCGAGTGGGAAGACCGCACGTTCGCATTGCACGCTGGCGGCAAGGTGCACGTCATCAGCCAGATTCCTGTCAACGATCGCGACGATCTTTCAATGGCCTACACGCCGGGTGTCGCCCGAGTGTGCACCGCAGTCGCGAACGATCCGTTGCTTTCGCACGATCTCACGATCCGTAAGAACACCGTTGCCATCGTGAGCGACGGCACCGCGGTGCTCGGTCTCGGCGACATTGGCCCGCTTGGTGCGATGCCAGTGATGGAAGGCAAAGCACTTCTGTTCAAGGAATTTGCGGGCGTTGATGGATTCCCGATCTGCCTTGACACCAAAGATCCTGAAGAAATCATTCGTACGGTCGTAAACATTGCCCCGTCATTCGGCGGCATCAATCTCGAAGACATTGCCGCGCCAGTGTGTTTCGAGGTGGAAGATCGTTTGAAGGAACTTCTCGATATTCCGGTGTTCCACGATGATCAGCACGGCACTGCAGTTGTCACGCTTGCTGCGCTCATGAACGCGCTCAAGATTGTCAACAAGAAGATGGAAGATCTCACCATCGTCATCGCAGGTGTTGGTGCTGCTGGTGTCGCTATCTCGAAGATCCTGATGAACGCCGGTGTGCGCAACATCATTGGTGTCGATCGTGAAGGCGCTGTCTATAACGGCCGCGGCAATCTCAACGTTGCCAAGCAGTGGTTCGCCGAGAATACGAACCCAGAAGGCCGTCAGGGTTCGTTGGCCGACATCATGCCGGGTTCCGATGTTTTCATCGGTGTGAGCGGACCGAACCTCATCAATCGTCAAGACGTTCTGACGATGGCGAAGGATCCGATCGTGTTCGCTATGGCGAACCCCGATCCCGAGATTCGACCGGAAGAAGCCGAAGGCTGTGTTGCCGTTATGGCAACGGGCCGAAGCGATTTCCCGAATCAGATCAACAACGTTCTTGCGTTCCCTGGTCTGTTCCGCGGTGCACTCGACGCTGGCGCAACGCAGATCACCGAGAACATGAAGGTTGCCGCGGCGTACGCAATTGCCAACGCAGTGAGCCCCGAAGATCTCGCTCCTGATCATGTCATTCCGTCAGTGTTCGATAAGCGCATCGCGCCTCTCGTTGCTGCTGCCGCTGCTGAAGCTGCAGTTCGCGACGGTGTCATTCGAAAGCGCTGAACAACGTGTCGCGGTTCGACGCGATCACATTCGACTTCTGGGACACGCTCGTACGAGCTGACGTTGCCGCGACGCGTGTACAGCGCAGGGTGGCAATCGCCGAAGTTCTCGAGTCCCGCGGTCTCCCAGCCGAGCACGACGAGATCGATGCTTCTTTCGATGAAGCGTGGAAGCGCTTCGACGCATCGTGGGGTCAGGGCGAACAGTTCACCGGATATCACGCTGCAGAAACTGTGCTTGATGTTCTCGGCCACACTGATGATGAACAGGTGCGCGTTCGAGTCATCGACGCGTATCTGTCGGCGCCGCGCACGATGCAACTTGCCCTCACCGACAACCTGGTACCAACGCTGCATCGACTGAAAGACGTCGGCTTGCGCGTTGGCATCGTTTGCGATGTTGGACTCACGCCTTCAACGGTGTTGCGCGAGTATCTCGAAGGCCACGGCGTACTTGCATTGTTTGATCACTGGTCGTTCTCTGACGACGTCGGTGTGTACAAACCCGATGCAGCGATCTTCGAACATGCTCTCGAAGGCTTAGGTGGAGTCGATCCATCGCGTGCAGCACATATCGGCGATCTTCGTCGTACCGATATTGCCGGTGCCAAGGGGATGGGTATGTTGGCGCTTCGCTATCGCGGAGTTACTGACGACGACCCTGAACACGGACCCGAAGGCGATGTCGTGATTGATGACCACGCCGAAGTTCCCGCAGCACTCGGTCTGTAATTCGGGATCAGTATTCGATTCGCAGGACGGGTGTTGGTTGGCTGTGCCACAGTTGGACCCCACACCACTTCAAGGGGGACGTCTCGTGGCTCTCGATCCGCAAGCAAAGGTCATTCTCGATCTCATGGCCGATTCCGGCTTCACGTTCGAAGGGGCGACCCCTGAGGAACTGCGTGAACGCATGGGCATGACCGCTATGCCGAGTCCCATTGAATTGGCGAGCATCACCGATCGCACCATTCCTGGTCCTGCCGGCGACATTCCCGTTCGTATTTATCGCCCCAGCAACGACGCTGGCCTTCCCGTCACAGTCTTCTTCCATGGCGGCGGCTGGGTGATCGGTGATCTTGAATCCCATGACCATTGCTGTCGGACGATTGCGTCAAAGGCCGAATGCGTTGTTGTCGCTGTCGACTACCGCCTTGCGCCCGAAGCCAAGTTCCCCGCGGCAATCGACGATGCCTGGGCCGCAACCGAATGGGTGGCAACGCACGGCGATGAACTCAGCGTCGACACTTCACGTCTCGCCGTTGCTGGTGACAGCGCCGGTGGAAACCTTGCGGCCGTTGTCGCCAATATCTCTCGCGATCACGAGCATGTTGAGGTCATTCAGCAAGCACTTCTCTATCCGGTGACCGATGGAACCTGTGATCGTCCTTCGATGGCGGAAAACGCCGAGGGGTACATGCTCACTCGAAATGCCATGGATTGGTTCCATGAGCACTACACCGTCACGGTGGAAGATCTCAGCGACCCGCGTTACTCGCCGATCCTCTCCGACCTCGCTGGCGCACCGCCTGCCGTCGTGGTCACCGCTGGTTTCGACCCGCTGCGCGATCAGGGCAACGCCTATGCGGCCAAGCTCGTTGAAGCTGGCGTCGATGTCGATCA
>CANGMY010000070.1 GCA_947455015.1 Microthrixaceae bacterium
AGCGATTGTGGTTGGCGCCGGTGTGCTGTTCCTTAAGTACCGCAAGAAGCCAACGAGAAGCTGAGCCTCTTGACCACTCTTGTGCGTCGAATCAGTCTTGTTCTTGCGATCGCGATTGCGTTCGTTTGTTCAAGCACGACTGCAGCGAGTGCGCTTTCACTTCATGCCACCGATTGGCAGTCATCCATCATCTCGATTGTGCCGACAACTGATGCGGTGAGCATCGACGTTCTCAATGGTGGCGAAGCGCTTCGACTCACAGCGAAACCAGGCCACACGGTGCTCATCTTGGGCTATCGCAACGAGCCGTATTTGCGGATTACCGCCGACGGCGAGGTGCAGGCGAATCTCAAGTCCCCCACCTGGTGGTCCAACAAGACCGGCACCGGTTCAGGATCCATTCCCGACTCCGCCGACCCAGCCGCAGAACCTGAATGGTCGACGATTGGCAGCAATGGTTCGGTGGCGTGGCACGACCACCGCATCCACGCCATGCCTGGCGTCACGACGGGAACCGACTGGACCGTGCTTGTCTCGGTTGACGACATGCCGCTCGTCATTCGTGGTCAGCTCACCAAGCTTCCTTCACACGGCCCAGTTCTCGAGTTACTGCTCGCCATTGTGGTTGCAGCCATGATCGTGATCCTGGGCTTCCGCAGGGCATGGACCATCTGCTTGGTCTCCGTGCTCTTCGGCGCTGCCCTGGCCATCGTCGTGGCACTTGGCGGATGGGCTGCTACCCCCTCCGGCTTTACCCATCCGTGGTTGCCGCTTCTCGCGTCGGTTCTCGCCGGAGCGCTGGCTGTCGGAAGCGTTCTTCTTCGCAATGCCTCTCGGCGTCTCCGAGTCACCACCATGGTGGGCGCGCTAGCCGCATTGGCGTGGTGGGTCGCTCTGAATTTCTCAGCGCTCACCGCCGTCTTCGTACCAAACACGTTCGCCGCCGGCGTCGTCCGGTTTGTCGTTGGCCTTGGCTTGGGCATCGTGGTTGGTGTCGCGGTCGTGATCGTCGTTAGCGGTGGCTTCACCGACCTCAACGAACACGATCAGGCAGTTGTCGACACAGGGAACGGCACAGCATCGGTCTGAGTTGATTGGTCTTTGCGGTCGGGGACTGTTCCGTACTGACCGGTAATCGAACGACGCAGTTCATGAAGCGCATCCGTGCGAAGTTGGCTCACTCTCGAGCGAGTCACACCGAGTTCGCTCGCGATCTCTGCCGTTGTCTGACCATCAACGAATTGCCCGAGAATCACGCGGCGCTGACGCGGAGAGAGCCCGTCGATCGCTCGATGCAAATAGGCGAGAAGTTCAGCCTGCTCGAGCATGTCGACCACATCGAGTTGTGCACGATCGACGAGTTCCTCGCCGCGGAAGGGCGCACCGGCGTCATCGCTCTGACCGTGATCGAGTCGACTAACTGTGCTGGTTTCAACAAGAGCCTTGACTTTGAGGACATGCTCAGGAGTGCTGCCTGATTCTGCAGCAAGTTCTTCCGTTGTTGGTCGCCGTCCATATCGAGCGGTGAGCGAGTTTTCGACCATCTCAATTCGGCGCGCTGCAGCGCGAAGTGATCGTGGCGCCCAATCATCAGCGCGTACGGCATCGAGCACCGCTCCTCGAATACGCAGTGCGACAAATCGTTCGAAAGGAACGCCTCGTGCCGGATCGAATCTCCACGCCGCTTCAACAACGCCGAGCGCTCCGGCTCGAATCAATTCCGCTCGCTCGACATGGCGAGGAAAGTTCGCGGCAATGGACGCCACCACTTTGGGAACGACCTCGAGCCCCCTGTCCACCAACGCCGCCACTTCGGGATCCATCGATTTCCCGTTCATCTGACTCCCCCTTCGTGCTTTCGCACGCTCCCGCATCCAGAGGTCGGCGAAACCTCCCCTTTCGCCGTCCATCCCCGCAACCCTTTATTGCCGGGTCGACACCCTAGGAACGCGCGCGGACCATTTTCTGGTCACCCCGGCCCATTTTTTTGAGTCGTCCGGACCAGATTTCCTGGCTGCCAGATTTCCAAAGGGATTAAAGGCCGGTTTCGCCCTCAAAAACCGCAGCCCTCACGCCCCGACGAGCGAGCTCAGAGAGGAATGCCAGGGAATCGACCGACTCGGCCAGCCCCGCCGCTCCGAATCGCTTGAGCGAGCCCTCAACGATGAATCGGCACGCAACCGCAGCGACAGCGCCTGCGGCAACCGCTGGTCGATCCATCGCCCCGTAGACGAGCACCGAACCACGACCATCGGTACGCCCACGCACTTCAACGCGAACGGCTCCTGGCCCGCCCTCAGGGTCGGTGGGCCAAAGCATTGGAAGTCGAGCAGTCAGTCGATCTCGACGAGTCGCCGAGACACGCGAAGTGACGCGACGGACCCCCGGGAATGCCGGGACGATGACGAGTGCATCGGGAAGTTCTGCTCGGTAGCAATCCTGCGGACCGATGGGATCTGGGAACCAACACAGTTCGCGTCCGGAACCGCCAGGACGCGCATCCCACGATCCGTCACGCCAATCGATTGCACCGCGTCCGAGTGCACGATGATGTTGACGCGCGCACGCCGGTCCACCAGTGCCTGATTTCGCGATGTGGATTTCGTCGACGTGTTCGAATTTTTTTGCAGCATGCGCAGCAAGGACGCACGTGAGTCCTGGAGCGAACCCGGCGCCGATCACCACGTGCACGTTGCGCTCACGCGCATGCTGATCGAGCGCCAAAAGCGCCCGAACATCGGTGAGATCGTCGGTTGTACTCACGACATGAATGCCCCGCCGAACAAACTGTTCCGCGACGTGTGCTTGCGTTCGTGCCGGGCCAGCCAACACAACGACGTCGACGTCGAGCGGATCATCGAGTGCACCGCGGTCGATCGTCGCGCGATCTCCGAGACTGTTCGCAACCACCTCGACGCGATTGCGTCGTTCGTCGCGAAGCACAACCTGGTCGTCGTCAGTCGAGACAAGTTGACGAGCGAGACGCGCGCCAACCGCGCCAACACCCAAAATTCCGATGCGAGCCATATCAGTCGAGACCGGGTCCGGAGAGTTCGCGCCATCCACCTGATCGGGGTGGGGCAACACCCGATCCGCGGAGCCGAACGGCGGCGGCGACAAGCGCCCCCATGCCGATGGCAACCATGGCCCGTCGGATCATCTTCATCGTGGGGCTAGCTGGAATCGAACCAGCGACCTCACCCTTATCAGGGGTGCGCTCTAACCAACTGAGCTATAGCCCCGAACTGGCCGGGGCGTCACCATACCGGACCCCCCTGCAGCGGGGAAAACCGGTTCAGGATCGTTGGTCTGGAGCCACCTGCGCCGTCTCGAGTTCGACCACCGTAAACCGAAGCCCGCCAAAGACTCCGGCAATGAGGTTGAACAACACGCTGGTCACAACGGCGAACAGTGCGCCGCCCATAAAAAGCACCAACCCGGCAACCGTGGCGCCCTCGAAAACCTTGATTCCGTCGATCGTGAAGGAGCTTTCGGCCAACAACTGGGCGAGAAAATCCTCGACCTTGCCGATACTGCCGGTCACGACTGCGCCCTGCCACAGCAACACACCAGCGACCACGATGATCATCCACAGACAGAAAGCAAAGGACAGCGACACCCGCAACATCGACCATGGGTCGAGTCGAGTGACCACGCGCTGAACCTGACGGGCCTTCACTGCCTTGGCCTGTCCCCGCCCAGCAGCGCTTGGTGGGGGTGGAGGGGAGGAGGCAGTCGTGGGCGCCGAGAAGGTCACTCCGGGCGTCTGATCGACGGTCATCGTCGAAGTGTACGCACCACGAGACTTGGTGTCCGACAGGGTCACCAATGCCGACGAGCCCGAGCCGTGGCTCGTTCGTCGCCCAGTCGCACCACGACCTCGACCTCGGAACCTCGCACCACAAACGACTCAAGGACTGCCCCGTTGGCCTCGGTCACTGACCCGGCGACGTCCTCGCCCTCGATCGCCCCAGCAAGCGCTGCTGCGTCGGCCGCCGACTGCGCCCGAGCCCGTTCATCGACCTGGAGCCCGAGTCGCACCATAAGAAGTCCAACGAGCATCACGATGGCGAGGACTAACGCCGCCACGGGAACGATCTGACCCTCATCGAAGCGACAACGCCGCGCCGAGCCATGTCGGACCATGGCGCACTCCCCTGCTGTGAATCACCCGTTTGTTCCGTTCGAAAACGGTCACCCGTGGTGAGGAACTGTCAGTGGGAGAAGTTGTGGCGGCACAAAACGCCGCGTTGATGGTGCAACGAGTGACGCGGTTCAGTCGTCGTCGTCGGTGCCGAGCACCGGTGCAACAGACGCGACGGTTTCGCCGTCGGCCACATTCATGACCTTTACGCCAGTTGCATCACGGCCCTGCGAGGAAATTTCGCGGACCTCCATGCGAATCACAGTACCGACACTGTTAATCACGAAAATTTCGTCGTCGATGCCGACCATAAAGGCCGCCACAACGGAGCCCTTCTTTTCGTTGATCTTGATGCCACGCACGCCCTGACCACCACGGCCTTGACGATTGAACTTGTCGAGCTGTGTGCGCTTGCCGTAACCGCCATCGGTCACGAGAAGAATTGCGGCGTCATCGCGAGTGACGTCGCAGGAAACAACTTCGTCGTCTGCGCGCATCTTCATGCCGCGAACACCAGCAGCGGCTCGGCCCATGGCCCGAACTTCGTCCTCGGCAAACCGAATTGCCTGACCGGCCTTGGTAACCACGAGGATGTCGTCGCCGCCATTGGTGGGGATGACGCGGACAAGTTCGTCGCCGTCTTTGAGGTTGATGGCGATGATGCCGGCACGAAGCGATGAGTCGTACTCGGTGAACTTGGTCTTCTTGACCTGACCGTTCTTGGTACAGAAGAAGAGGAACTTGTTCGATTCGTAATCGCGTGTGTCGATGATCGCTTGGATCTTCTCGTCAGGCTGCAACGGAAGAAGGTTGACCACAGCGGTGCCACGCGCGGTGCGTTCCTTCATGGGGATTTCGTGCGCCTTGAGGCGATACACGCGTCCGCGAGTTGAGAAGAACAACAAGTAGGAGTGTGCTGTGGTGTGGATGATGTGCTGGACGTAGTCCTCGTCCTTGAGCTTCGTGCCCGCAACACCGCGACCGCCGCGGCCCTGAACCTTGAACGCGTCGGAAGAAACGGTCTTGATGTAACCCTTGGCCGACATGGTGACGACGAGGTCTTCGTCATCGATGAGATCTTCGATGTCGAGGTCGCCGACGTCGAACGTGATCTGGCTACGTCGAGGCTGTCCGAAGGTTTCGCGAACCTTGCCCATTTCTTCAGCGATGACTGCGCGCTTCTTGCCTTCATCGCCAAGGATGGCTTCGAGGTCGGCGATGGTTTCGCGCAACTTCGCCATTTCTTCTTCGAGTTGCGAGCGGCCCAGTCGGGTCAGACGAGACAGCTGCATGTCGAGGATGTGTTCGGCCTGCTCAGTCGAGAATTCGAACGGCGCAGCCATAAGTGCTTCGCGAGCTGCCTGCTTATCGGCCGACGCGCGAATGGCAGCGATGATTTCATCGATGAGATCAAGGGCCTTGAGGAGGCCTTCAACGATGTGAGCGCGACGTTGCGCTTCATCGAGGCGATACTGCGACCGGCGGGTGATGACCTCGATCTGATGATCGATGTAGGCAACAAGCGCGTCGCGGAGGTTAAGCGTGCGAGGGATGCCATCGACGAGCGCAACCGTGTTCACCGCAAAGTTCGTTTGAAGCGGCGTGCGCTTGTAGAGGTTGTTGAGGATGACAAGAGCCGGCGCATCGCGCTTCAGACGAAGCACCAAACGCATCTTGCCCTTGGCGGACTCGTCGTTGAGTTCGGCGATGCCTTCGAGTTCGCGATTGTCGACCAGTTCTTTCACCTTGACGATGAACTGGTTCGGACTCACCTGATACGGCAGCTCAGTAATAACGATGAAATCGGAACGTGTTCCTTCTTCGATTTCGGCTTTGCCGCGAAGTTTGATGGAACCTCGACCCGTTCGGTACGCGTCGATGATTCCCTGGCGACCCATGATGAGCGCGCCGGTCGGGAAGTCGGGGCCCTTGACGAATTCCATGAGGTCGTCAGGCGTTGCTTCAGGATTTTGCAGGAGATGGTTCACCGCGTCGATGACTTCACCAAGGTTGTGCGGCGGAATGTTGGTCGCCATACCAACAGCAATGCCCTGCGAACCGTTTACCAACAGGTTGGGGAAACGACTGGGGAGAACTACTGGCTCTTGGAACTCGCCGGAGTAGTTATCGATGAAGTCGACAGTGTTTTCGTCGATATCGGCAAGCATGTCGAGCGCCATCGCCGCTAGACGACATTCGGTGTAACGAGCAGCAGCCGGTGGTTCATCGAGTGAGCCGAAGTTTCCCTTCGGATGCACGAGTGGATGACGCAACGAAAAGGACTGGCCCATACGAACCAACGCGTCGTAGATCGCGGAGTCGCCGTGCGGGTGGTACTTGCCCATGACTTCGCCGGTCACACGCGCGCACTTCATGGTGGGACGATCAGGAAGGGCACGAAGGTCGTACATGCCCCAAAGGATTCGGCGGTGTACCGGCTTTAAGCCATCGCGCGCGTCGGGAAGTGCACGCGAAACGATGACGGACATCGCATAGTCGAGGAAGGAGCGTTCCATCTCCTCCTGGATCTCGATTGGCTCAATGGTGCCGAAGGTTGCCGGCGGAGCGTCACCAGAACCGGTGTCGTCTCCTCCGGTGTTTTCGCCGTCGTCCGATGCCTTCTTTTTCGCCATCTGATGCCTGTGATTCCTGTCCTCGGGCGGCTTCCTCAGATGTCGAGGAAGCGCACGTCCTTCGCGTTTGTCTGAATGAAGTGCTTGCGGGATTCAACGTCGTCGCCCATGAGCACCGAGAAGATCTCGTCGGCGATCGCCGCTTGTTCGACGGTGACCTGAAGCAGAGTGCGCTTGGTGGCATCCATGGTGGTGTCGCCAAGTTCGTCGTAGTCCATCTCGCCAAGACCCTTGAGTCGTTGGAACTCTTTCTTGTGATCTGGCTTCTCGGACAGGAACGCCGTTTTCGCGGTGTCGTCCTTGAGATAAATCTTCTCTTTGCCAACCACCGTTGAATAGAGCGGCGGCTGTGCGATGTACACATGCTGCTGCTCGACGAGTTCTTTCATGTGGCGGAAGAAGAACGTGAGCAGAAGTGTGCGGATGTGTGAACCGTCGACGTCGGCGTCACACATAAGGATGACCTTGTTG
>CANGMY010000071.1 GCA_947455015.1 Microthrixaceae bacterium
CAGCGTGACTGATGGCCTGAATCACATTGCGACGTGGCAAACGGGGATGTTCCAGCCGTCTGACATGGTCGAAACATTTACGGCCAAGGCCGAGGGGCGCGAACCGGAATTCCCCGATCTGCTTCCTGCACCCGATTCCTTTTGAGTTACGCCGGTTGAGTTACACCGGTTCTTCCAGCGGCGGAAGAAAGTCCCACGGGAGGTCTCCGACCTTCACGAGGATTGCTGAAATCCATCCGCCCATCGCGCCAACGTTGTCGTCGAGTCGAGTGCCATCGGCAAGCGTGGCTTCGTCGACTTCGTAACTGCCTTCGTAACTCACTTCGATCGCGTACTCAGGTTGGTCAAAGGTGCTCGCAAAGATGGTTTCAACGGTTGGCCCGGATCGTTCGAGCCGGTCGTTTCCGATCGCGGGGCTTTGGTCGGGTAGGGCGGCGATGAGCATTGCTGGGTCGGGCGTAGAAGAGAGGCGCTGGACTCGAAGTACGAGTTCGATATCGATGCGGGGAGCTTCGTCGAGCGTTTCTCCGATGTACCAGGAGCGATAGGCGGTCTGGGCCCATGTCGGCCAAGTGAGCGTGAGATCAGCCTGAACCCTCGGCGGTACACCTTCGCCAGGGAGGCCATAGGTGGTCTCCCATGTCATGTCGCCCAAGAGCATGTCCATGTTGAACCGCTCTTCGAAGGCCTGTCGCTCAAGCATCGCGCCCTCGAAGGCGTCGCGGAGTGCGCCGATGGCATCGGTAAATACGTGGTCAAGCACGGGCCGACCCTATCGGTAACGGCTGGGGGCTATGCCCCGGAGTTTCGAGGGGGCTGCGGTAGTTTCGGCACTGGCCGATCTCGCCGAGATCGGCGTCTGCGCAGTTCTCTCCTTCAGTCTCTCCTCCAGTCACCCGGGAAACCCGTCCATGCTTTTCCCCACCGTCGATTTCGCCGTCTTCTTCTTGGTGGTGTTCACCGGGAGCTGGCTGCTTCGACCCCACAAGATCGCATGGCGTTGGTTCATCCTCGCCGCGAGTTGCGTCTTCTATGGCTGGTGGGACTGGAACTATCTGATGTTGCTCTTCCTGAGCATCGGAGTGAACTGGTTCTTGGGATTGGCGGTCTTTCGAACGCTTACGCCGGAAGGGGAGCGGACGAATGCCAGTCGATGGCTTGTCCGGATTGCGGTCGTCATAAACCTCGGCATTCTCGGATACTTCAAGTACTTCGATTTCTTTGTCTCGACGATCACCGAAAAGATGCGATCGATCGGCATCTCTGTTGACGCTCCGATTCTGAACATCATTCTTCCGATCGGTATCTCGTTTTTTACCTTTCAGGCGATCAGTTACGTCATCGATATTGGACGCGGTCAATGGCGTAAGCCGCTCACGCTTCTAGATTTCGCGGTCTACCTGTCCTTCTTTGCCCATCTCGTCGCCGGACCAATCGTGCGAGCAAGCGAGTTCGCTCCGCAGCTCGACGAGGAACCAGATCCCAGGTACGTGCGTTCCGCGGAATCATTCATGCTCATTTTTCGGGGCATGTTTAAAAAGGTTGTGATCTCAAGCTTTCTTGCCGTGCAGATCGTCGATCCGGTCTTCGCCAATCCCAATGCTTATGGTCCGCTTGCAGTTCTGATGGCGATCTACGCGTATGCAATTCAGATCTATGCAGATTTCAGTGGCTATACCGATATCGCGATTGGTGTGGCACTGCTCCTCGGTATTCGTTTCCCACAGAACTTCGATTCGCCATATATCGCCCTCACGCTGCAGGACTTTTGGAATCGCTGGCATATGACCTTGTCGCGTTGGCTGCGTGACTATCTCTACATTCCGCTGGGGGGAAACCGCGGTTCAAAAGCCATGATGTACAGGAACTTGTTCCTTGTCATGATCATCGGCGGTCTTTGGCACGGGGCGAACTGGACGTTCGTTGTGTGGGGAGCGATTCACGGCAGCTATCTCGTGGCCGAACGGATTGTTCGCGCAAAGTGGAAGGGCCACGAGCTTGGTTTGCCGCCGTTGCTCGTAAAAGCAATGCAGTGGTTCTTGGTTTTCAACGTGGTCTGCCTGGCGTGGGTGTTCTTCCGAGCAACGTCCGTTGACGAAGCGTTCACCGTGCTTGGCCGACTCTTCGCTTCGCACGGCTCCACCGCTGGCGTAAGCCTGCTCCTGATGGTCGTGATCGTGGCAAGCATTGCCTCCCAGTTCGTTCCGTCCCGTTTCCCCCAGAAGGCCGAAGTGTGGTTTGCGACATGGGCACCTGCCCTGCAAATCGCTGCGCTGGCTGGTGGACTTGTCTTGGTTGATGCGCTTGGTCCCGAGGGGATCGCTCCATTCATCTATTTCCAATTCTGATGAGAGATCCACGATGAGTCCACAGAAGAAGACATCGGGAGAGCGGTCACCATTCAATTGGCGGAGCCTCTTCGAATCATTCCGCCCGCGCCGTGAAGGCACGATGCCAGCTGGTTTGATTCTTGTCGTCATCGTGCTTGCGTTCTGTGTAGCGGGCCTCCTTGATGCTGATTCGACCCTGCGTAAGAGCAATGCGAAGGGCGACGGCATTCGTAACGAGATTGCGAAGACCGTTGCATCGGTGACCGACGCGTTACACATCAACTTCTTCCGGAATTCCATCGACGATGCACTCGGAAAAAACCAGGGCACTAAGGTTGATGTCGAGGAACTTCTCCGTCAACAAGCGGAGGCCGAAACTGCGGCAGCTGCGGAGGCGGCGAAGAAAATTCCAGAGCTCACAGCGCCAACTCCAGCGGAGCCCATGAAGATTTGGGTTGGCGGCGACTCGATTACGCAGACATTCGGGACGTCATTTCAGCGAATTACCCAGTCAACGGGGATCTTCACGCCAACGCTCGACTACCACGTGTCGACCGGTTTGGCTCGACCTGACTATTTCAATTGGCCGGAACATTTAGTGAAAGACGTTCTGCCTGCGAATCCGGCGATTTTGGTGATCATGTTTGGTGCCAACGATGGTCAAAACATGGTTGATGCGAATAACAAAGTTCTTGAGCGCTATTCGGAACCATGGATGACGGAATACCGGCGTCGAGTTGCCGCAACCATGGACCTTCTGAAGTCGCCTGACAATCAGCGCATCACGATCTGGTGTGGACCTCCGCCGATGGGGCCGGGAACCAAGACGCATGGCATGGACCAACTGAATTACATCTATTGGTCCGAAGCGCAGACGCGTCCTTGGATTCAGTACTTCGATACGTGGCCGTTTTTCTCGGACTCGAACGGCATGTTCGCTGCCAACCTGCCCAACGCCGATGGTGTCGTCCGAGGGATGCGCCAAAAGGACAACGTGCACTTGTCGACCGTTGGTGGTGATCGTCTGTCATGGGCAGTCATCGACCGCATCGGCAAACTGGTAAATCTCTCTGCTGGAAATGTGACACCGCCGCCAACGCAGGGTCCACCACGGAGCGTCGTTGAGCGCACGGAGGTTCCACCGAACATGCCCGGAGCGGAATAGCTACTCCGACGAGATGCGGTTTCGACTCGGTGAACCTGATCGCTTAAGGGTGTGAAGCGGTGACGGTGGTGAGAACGCCGCCGCGGACTTTCCACACCGTTTCGACGGTCATTCGTCGCGGCGAAAGGGCTCGCACGAGATCATCGAGAATGGTGTTGGTGACGGCTTCGTGGAAGGCGCCTTCATTGCGGTAGGACCAGATGTACATCTTGAGGCTCTTGAGCTCTACAAGAAATTCGTCAGGGACATAGGTAATGCGAACAGTTGCGAAATCGGGTTGGCCGGTGACGGGGCACAAGCAGGTCAACTCATCGGTTTCGCAGAGGATCTCGTAGTCACGACCCTTTTCGGGGTTTGGGACAGTGACAAGTTCCTTTGAGGGCTGGCTGAACACGAGAAAAGGCGCGGCCTGACGGCAGCGGGCTGAATCAGCCGCGACCGGCGTTGGGCTTGGTGCCGTGGTTGGCCGGCTTGCGACGGGCGTTCGTGCGGCGCTTGTTGGTTCGCTTTGACATAGGGGAGAAATCTTAGGCCCAAGGCGGGGTGGGGGACCAATCCCGGGGCCGGGTCCACCGCCCCGGCGGAGGCAGTGCTGCAGCCTGGCCCAGATCTGTTCCACGTCAGAGCGACAACTCTCGTGTCAGGTTGAGAGCCTCAGGTCGTTGTCGCTCTGAGGTGGAACGACTCTGTGGTGGTGGGACACGCCTAGAGATCGCATGGCCCTTCGGCTCAGACCTACGGTCGTTCACGGAGGACTTACGGTCGTTCACGGAGGAACGTCTTGCATCGGTCCTGCATTCGCCACAAGGTCGTCCGGGGGACGTGCACATAGCGATACCGGCCCCTGCTCGTTCGTTCGATGAATCCCCGGCGCTCTGACCAACGAAGTGCATCGGAAAGCCGTTTGCTTGGACGATCGTATGGCGAGATGGCATCGAACCGGAACCCGAGATTGCTGAGGTGACCTAAGAGTTCCGTGACTGATGCGTCGCGAGGGGCAACCCGCGCAAGGTAGGGGACGGCTCCGCCACGAAGGATGGCCCCTGGAATTCGCGCGCTTTGGTCTGAGGTGTGGCGTTCCATGTCGTGAGGTTGGCGCGGTCATGTGACAGCGATTTCGAACGGCGACTGCCATGTAACCTGCGACCCTCATGGAAAAGTTCGGTTTCGTCGGTCTTCCAAATGCGGGCAAGTCCTCGCTCTACAACGCTCTCGCCGGAGGCGGTGCGCTTGCTGCGCCATACGCCTTCGCCACGAAGGATCCCAACGTTGGTGTGGCCAAGGTGCCCGACCATCGTTTGGAAAAGCTCTCGATCATGAGCAATACAAAGTCGATCATCCCCGCGAGCGTGCAGTTCGTTGATATCGGTGGCCTTGTAGAAGGCGCAAGTACTGGCGAAGGTCTTGGCAACAAGTTCCTTGCGAACATCCGTGAATCCGACGCCATCGTGTTCGTCCTTCGTGCCTTCGAAGATGACGACGTCCCCGGTCCGGCGGATCCGCTTGAGCACCTCCGCATTGTCGAAACCGAACTCGCACTGGCCGATCTTGAAACGGTCGAGAACCAAATCGAAAAGCGCCGCAAGGCAGCAAAGCAAGATCGATTCATCGCTGACGAGGTCGAGGCGTTAGGAAAAGCTCTTGAGATCCTGTCGGAGGGAACACCGCTGTACCGAAGCACCCTCGATGCCGAATCCCGCGATCTCATCAAGAGCTATTTCCTTCTGACGAACAAGCCAGTGTTGGCGATCGTGAATGTCAGTGAAAATGATCTTGATCGCATCGACGAAAAGACTGCGCCAGTGATCGAGGAATTCGGCGGTCATGGTGAAGTCATCGGGATGTGTGTGCAGCTCGAAGCCGAAGCCGCCATGCTCGATGCTGACGAACGGGTGGAAATGCTTGAAGGTCTTGGCCTCGGTGAGGGTGCGCTGCCGCGATTCCTTCATGCTGCCTACGGGATGCTCGGTCTCCGCACCTACTTCACGACCGGCGAAAAAGAAACACGAGCCTGGACATTTCGAGCCGGTTACAAGGCCCCTCAATGTGCCGGTGTCATCCACACCGATTTCGAGCGTGGGTTCATTCGAGCCGAGGTCATTCATTGGGATGAATTGCTCGAAGTTGGGTCATGGTCGAAGGCTCGAGACGCGGGAATTCTGCGGGTCGAAGGCAAGGAGTACCAACCTGTCGACGGTGACGTGATGGAGTTCCGCTTCAACGTCTGAGGCTCGTAGCATCGACACCATGTCGTCGAGCGAGTCTTCGGGGAATTGGTTAATCCTTGATGGTCGCGTGCTCGCCACGCTTGAGATTGCGCACTCACGACGCGATCGTCGGCGAGGACTTCTCGGTCGTGACGGAATTGACGGTGCGCTGTTGCTGAGCCCGGCGAAATCTGTGCATACGTTTGGAATGAGATTCCCGATCGATGTTGCTCACCTTGATGCCGATGGTGTCGTCCTCCGTGTGACAACCATGAGGCCGACTCGCATCGGGTCCTTCGTCTTTCGCTCGCGTTCGGTGATCGAAACCGAAGCGGGGGCATTCGCTCGTTGGGGCGTCTCCGAGGGTGACCGATTGGAGATCCGATGAGTTCCGCGAGTGCCGGAAGTGCCGGAAGTGCCGGAAGTGCCGTAACGACAGGGCGCCTCGTTTTGGTCGGAACGCCAATCGGGAATCTCGGAGATATTTCTCCGAGAGCGCTCGAAGTGCTTGGGCAAGCAGCGGTCGTCGCCTGCGAAGACACGCGCCGGACGGGCAGATTGCTGTCACATTTCGGTATTGCGTCGCCGACCTACATCGTCGTCAACGAACACACCGAAGGCGATGCCGCCGAACGAGTGCTTGGGCATGTGCAACGTGGTGACGTCGTCGTGCTTGTGAGCGATGCGGGAATGCCAGGAGTCTCGGACCCTGGTGAATTCTTGGTCTCGAAAGCAATTGAGGCCGGTGTCACCATCGAAGTTGTTCCAGGTCCTTCCGCAGTCCTTCACGCGCTTGTTGCGAGTGGTCTCTCCACGTCGCGTTTCGTGTTCGAAGGGTTCATTCCGCGCAAAGGTTCGGAACGGGCGCGTCGACTTCGCGACATCGCCACGGAGCCGCGCACGATCGTGCTGTTCGAAGCGCCGCACCGCCTTGAGAAGACGCTCAAAGATCTCGCTGAAGCATGCGGATCTGAGCGACAGGTCGTTCTTGCACGCGAGTTAACCAAACTCCATGAAGAATTCTGGCGAGGATCGCTTGGGCCAGCGATTCAGCGATGTGCTGAGGTGGATCCTCGTGGTGAATACGTGTTGGTGCTCGATGGAGCACCTCCCGCCGCTGAGGCGTCGGAGGAAGAACTTCGTGAAGCGCTCGCTGCAGCGTTTGGGCGGGGACTTTCGAAAAAGGATGCGGCTGCCGAAGTGGCAGAGCACTTTGGTGTGCCGAGAAATCGTGTCTATGCCCTTGCTGTCACACCTATGAAAACGCGGGGATGACCTCGCGCCC
>CANGMY010000072.1 GCA_947455015.1 Microthrixaceae bacterium
GCCCACCGTCTCAACTCGCCAGGTGTCACCACTCACCTGAACGGTCCGAATCTGCTTGCCGCGCCCAGCAGAGGCAATTGATTGATCTTTGGTATTGATCGGTAGCGAGGTCACTCCAATCGTTGCCACAGAATTTCCGGTCACGTCGATGCACTGGAATGCAACGCCGTCGATCGCTTCCTCAGGTCGTTGTCCACCCTGCGGCAAACGACGTGGCGTTCCTTGTGAACAGGTCACTGCGGCTTGTCGCCCATCGGGGTCTTGGAAACGCTGCGCGTACGAGTTGAGGTACTGATCAACCTCTGATCGAACTCGATTATCCGTAACGACATAAGTAGAAACCGCAACGATGATCGCTGTAAGCGCGGTAAGCACCGCCATCGCGATAGCGATTTTTCCGCGAAGCCTCATGACTGGCGCAGTGTGTAACCGACGCCGCGCACCGTTTGAATCAGGCGAGGCTCGCCACCGTCTTCGGTCTTACGCCTCAAATAACCGATGTACACAGCCAACGCTTTTGAATCGGGTCCAAAGTCGTAACCCCAAATTTGGTCGTAAATGTTTGAGTGCGAAAGCACGACGCCCGTGTTGCGAGCAAGCAGTTCAAGAAGATCGAACTCGGTCTTTGTGAGTTCAAGTTCACGCTCGCCACGCCACGCGCGCCGAGCAGCTTCGTCAATCACAAGATCTTCAACGGTGATCTGCGGAACATCATCGGCTTCGTCGAACGTGCTGCGACGAAGCAGCGAACGCAACCGAGCGAGCAGCTCATCAAGAGAGAAGGGTTTGGGGAGGTAATCGTCGGCCCCCGCATCGAGTCCGGAAACTCGATCAGAAACTTCCGTCCGCGCGGTGAGCACCAGAATCGGAATTCGAGAACCTGCCGACCGAAGGCGCCGACACACCGTCAGCCCATCCATATTGGGCATCCCTAAATCAAGAAGAAGAAGGTCGACGCCGTCCTTGCTTGCCGCCTCAAGGGCAGCGACACCATCGGTCACCGCTTCGACGGTGTAGCCCTCGAGTTCAAGCGCCCGGGTAACAGACTCTCGAACCGCCCGATCGTCTTCCGCGATAACTAGATGTGCTCCCATGGCTCAGAGTCTTGCGCAGTCTGGTGAGAACCAGGTGAGAGAGACAGAAAGAACCGGTTCGAATCCTCTGACGCCAAAAACGCAAGGGCCCCCGCCGAAGCGGGGGCCCCACGTCAACCTAGGAGGAGGTTGTTTAGATGGCTTCGACACCGGTTTCGGATGTACGAATCCGAACCAGTTCGTCGACTCCAAGTACCCAGATCTTGCCGTCACCAATCTTTCCGGTTTGGCCAGCTGCAGTGATGGTCTCGATCGCCTTCGCGACCTGGGCCTCATCCACGATCAGCTCGATCTTGATCTTGGGAAGGAGTTCAACCGTGTACTCGGAACCTCGGAAGGTTTCGGTCTTGCCGCCCTGGCGTCCGAAGCCCTTGACTTCGGTCACCGTGAGGCCGGTAATTCCGTCCTTCTTGAGTGCTTCCTTTACATCGTCGAACTTGTGTGGTTTGAGAATTGCGGTAACAAGTTTCAGCATGATTTAAGCCTCCTTGCTAGCGCCGGACGAAGCAGGAACGCCTGTGCCGGTGAAAGCGAATTCAGGATGGTAAGCGGAACCGCCGTGCTCGTGAATGTCAATACCCTCGAGCTCGATGTCGGTGGGGACACGCAGTTGCTTGGCTGCCTTCAGTCCGTACATCAGAACCAGGCCGGCGATCAGAACGAGTCCGGTCACCACTGCGGAACCAATGAGTTGCGACACCAACTGGTCGGTGCCACCGCCGTAGAACAGGCCGGTCACAGTGCCAGTGCTGATGTCAGCGCCGGTTGCACCTGGGATTCCGAAATCTCCCGTTGCAAACAGGCCAACCGCAATGGTTCCGAAGATGCCACAGACGCCGTGGACTGCGACTGCACCAATCGGATCATCAACTCGGAACCATTCGATGGCATCAATGGCGAGCACACAGATGATCGCTGCAAATCCGCCAATGATGATCGCTCCGAGAGGGCTTACCCAGTAACACGGTGCGGTGATCGCAACGAGACCAGCAAGGAAGCCGTTGATCGTGATACCTGGATCCCACTTCTTGGTGCGGAAGTACATGAAGGCCAAGCCCACAAGACATCCAGCACATGCAGCGAGAGTGGTGTTTGCAGCGACACGACCGATGCCTTCGAGATCCATCGCGCTGAGCGTGGAGCCCGGGTTGAAGCCGTACCAACCGAACCAAAGAATGATGCCGCCAATGGCTGCGATCGTCATGTCGTGACCGACCATGAAGCCGCCACCGTCTCGCTTGAACTTGCGTCCGATACGAGGGCCAAGAGCAACAGCGCCGGTGAGAGCAAGAACGCCACCAACGGTATGAACAACCGTTGAGCCAGCAAAGTCGCGGAACGGCGTGTCCATGGTTGCGAGCCAGCCGCCCGGTCCCCAGATCCAGTGACCGACGATTGGGTAGATGATTGCGCTCACACCGATGCTGTAAAACAAATCACCCTTGAAGCTGGTACGACCGACCATGGCGCCCGACACGATGGTCGAGGCAGTGTCAGCGAAAGCGAACTGGAACAACCAGAAGGCCAGGAACGCAACACCGGTGGTGCCATAGGTCGCGGGTGCGTCGCTCAGGAAGAAGAACTGATGGCCGATCCAGCCATTGCCTTCGCCGAACATGAACGCGAAGCCCACTGCCCAGAAGAGGATGCCGCACATGGCGGTATCGACGATGCACTCCATAAGGACGTTCACCGTTTCACGAGTACGAGCGAAACCCGCCTCGAGCATCATGAAGCCGGCTTGCATGAAAAAGACTAGGAATGCCGCTACAAGAACCCACATCGTGTTGATCGGGTTGATGAGATCAGCAGCGGCGGTAAGGGGTGTCTCAACTTCTTGAGCACCTGCTCGGCCACCTACGTACCAAGCGAGACCGAGCATCAGAGCGAGAACCGCCGTGGTGCCGATCATTTTTCCTCCGAGGTATGTGAAGAAGTAGCGACGTGAGTCCCGCTCCTTCATGCCCCCGATGAACCGTTTGATCATCATTCCTCCATTTGGATCAACCGCGCCGTGTGACGCAGATATGAAGGTACGGACCCCCGATTTCCGGCCCGTGTGGCCACGATGACGCGATTCGGTCAGTTTCCTGACATGAATCTGACAAGATCAAGGTGAAACCCCGGATTTCTCGCCCGTTCCTTACCCTCGTCTGACAGGCTTCCCCCCATGAGTTTTTCTTCCTCCCCCCGTCGCGCATCGCGCGTAATCGCCGCTGGCGTGTTCATTGCAACTCTTGCTTTCGTACCTGCACTTGTTGCATGTGGATCATCGTCATCCAAGTCGAGTGATTCGTCGACGAGTTCGACAATGCCCGACGTGCACACAAAATCGCTCGACAAGGTGACGGTCACTGGTGACGTTGGCAGTAAGCCCACCGTCACGTTTGACACCGCGTATGCGGGTGACGTCGAAGAACACATCGTTCTCGTTCCAGGAACTGGCGAAGACATCAAAGAGGGACAGCGCGTTACCGCTGATTACGTAGCAATCAGCGGCAACGACGGAAGCGAGCTGGATTCCACATACGGCAAGACTCCGCAACGCATCGTGCTTGATCACAATTCACTCCTCGCTCCCGTCTACGACGCGATGGTCGGGCAGAAAGTTGGCGCGCGCTTGGTGGTCGCGGCCGATGTCACAGCACAACAAGGAACCTGGATCATTTTTGTCTTCGACATCACTGGCGTTCAGGATGTTCCGACCTCTGCATCCGGCACTCCCGTCACACCACCCGCTGGTCTTCCGGTTGTCACCGTTGTGAACGGTGTTCCAACCATTACGCCGCCCACTGGCGATGCACCGACATCACTCGTCGCACAGGTCCTCATCAAGGGTGACGGTCCCGCCATCACCGCAGGCCAAACCGTGCTCATGCAATACACCGGCATGATTTGGGCCACCGGCAAAGTCTTCGACAGTTCTTGGGGCAGCGCACCGGTTGACTTTCCCGTTGGCGCCGGACAGGTCATCCCCGGCTTCGATGAAGGACTCGTTGGTCAAACAATCGGTTCACGAGTGTTGCTCGTGATTCCGCCTGATAAGGGCTACGGCGCTGACGGCAACACACAGGCCGGTATTTCCGGAACTGACACGCTGATCTTTGTTGTCGACCTGCTGCTCGCGAGCTAACCGCAACCAGTTAAAGACCGGGGTACCCGCTCATCATCGACGCCATCAACGGCGACTCCGGCCCCTCAGTCGGTTTCGTCGGCACCTTGGTGATTTCATCAGCATGTTCCGAAATGAGTTCAGGCGTGAGTTGGCGATCGGTGAAACCATCGTTCACTGCGAAGCCAACGCGCGCCACGTGACCCGCGCCAACGGCGAAACAATCACCGCTTACATCGCACGTTTCATGCGCTAGCCAAACAACTAATGGTGCAACCTTGCTCGGATGCAACCACTCCGCGAGTTGATCGCTCCAGGGAATTGGCCCGAAACCGGTTCCGAGCCGCGTCTTCGCGTATGGAGCGATGACGTTAACGTTGATGCCAACAGGCGCTCCTTCTTTCGCCATTGCAATCGTGAGTCCGATCACACCAGCTTTCGCCATTGAATACACGGTGCTGTTTTCGAATCCGCCGTAGCCCGCACCTGAAGACACGTTGATGATGCGTCCACCGCCGTTTTGTTCCATGACGCGCCAGGCAGCTCGCCCGACATTGAGTGTGCCCAACAACTGAGTCGAGATCACTGTGTCAATGTGCTCGTCAGGAAAGTTCGCAAACGGTTGCATACGAACCTGACCCGCATTGTTCACACAGATATCGACGGTTCCAAATGCATCGAGAGCTGTCTGAATAATCGCGTTGGCACCTTCGACTGTTGCGACGGTGTCGTAATTCGCAACTGCGATTCCGCCTGCCGCAACGATCTCGGCCACAACTTCGTCGGCTGGATTGACCGCCGGGGCATCGCCGGTGTCGTCGGTGTCGCTGATGGCAACGCCGAAATCGTTGACGACGACACGCGCCCCACGCGACGCAAGGAGAAGCGCATATTCGCGCCCAAGACCTCGCCCGGCTCCTGTGATTACCGCCACCGCTCCATCGAAAGTGAGTTCATCCATGTCCGCATTCTTGCGTGATCTGGTGACTCACGGACGAAGGCCCACTTTTCTGAAACAGCGAAGGCGCTTTCAGCGATCACACAACTAGTCTCAATTCACTCGCAGTTCGACGGACCACAGGCCAAGGAGAGTCCGATGGGCATTCGCAAGCAGGTCGCACGCCAGTTCATAGCCGTCCCCGACGACGTCAAGGGTCAGATCCTTTACAAGTGGCCCGATGACAACATCCGGAAGTTCTCGCGCGTCATCGTCGATGCCGACGAAATGGCACTGTTCGTCTCGAAAGGCGCCGTTGTCGGCACCCTCGGACCAGGACGTGAACCGGTTGAGGCCGACGAACTTCCATTCCTTGGTTCGCTCATCGATTGGGCCACCGACGAAAACGCATACCGCGCCGAGCTCTACTTCGTTGGCACGCGCGAATACACCGGCGAAACCTTCGGTGGTCGCATCGACGATGTTCAAGATCCGCAGACCGGCCTCATCGTCACACTTCGAGTGTTTGGTGAGTACTCGCTCAAGGTGCTCGATCCCGAGAGGCTCGTCCTGAATCTCACGGGCACAGTGAATGTGGCCGACAACAGCTCAATCGGCAACTGGGTCGACTCACAGTTGCTGAAGACCATGCGAACCGCGGTCACCACAAAGATCGTTGGCAACCAGTGGGCAATCCTTGGATTGAGCGCCCACCTTCCCGAACTCGAAGCGGCCGTGCTTGCCGACACCAACGTGCAACTCGAGCACTACGGCCTCAGCCTCGCTCGCATGGGAAACTTCGACATCAACTTGGCCGATGAAGACTCCGCCAATCTGAAGGACCTCGCGACGAAGACAGCAGGCAGCCGTTTGGCTGGGTCATTTGGCCAGTACGCCGCGGGCGAAGCACTTCTTGGCGCTGGCGAAGGAATGGCCCAAGGTGGCGGCGCGGGAACGCAAGCCGCATTCATTGGAGCCGGATTCGGCATTGCCGGGAGCATGGCGGCCGCGCCCGGTCAGCCCGCCCCTCCCGTTCCTCCCACTCCCGGTTTCGCTGGCGGTGGCGCAGGCTTTGTGGGTCAGGCTGGAGCAGCAGCCGGCACGTGCACTGCCGGTTGCGGAGCAGCCGTTCCTGCTGGCGCGAAGTTCTGTCCCGGATGCGGCGCTGCACAAGCCCCCGCAACACAGTTCTGCATTGCGTGCGGTGTCGAGATGCCAGTGGGTTCGAAGTTCTGCCCGTCGTGCGGCGAAAGCCAGACGCCTGCGACGCAACCACCTGAAGAGCCCGAAGCCGAAGGTTGACCAACATGACTGATTCCCTTCGTCTGCTCGCGTCTGAAAACGCTCTTGAATTTGCCGCCTTGCTCGGCCGCGCTGGAGGCGGAACTGGTGGCGGAAGTTTCGGCGGCGGTGGAAGTAGTGGGGGAAGCGGAGGCGGTTTCTTCGGAGGAAGCGGTGGTGGCGTTGGCGGCGGCGCTGGTCTAGCTGTTCTCTTCTTCGGTGGATTCGGCATGTGGGTCGTGTTCATGATCATCCGCTTGCTCATTCGCCGAAGCCAAGGCAGCAGCATTTCAAGTAGTGCAGTCGGCTCGACCCTCCCAACCGGAATGGCACCTGCAGCAATGGGTGAAACGTTCGGTGGTGGCGAAACCGCACGTGCCTCTACAGCAGTCGAACTCACCGCAGGTATCGACGAGATCAAAGCGCACGATCCCGCATTCGATCCCGACGCGCTGATCACCGGATTGCAAGCGTCGTTCTACGTTGTGCAACAAGGTTGGAGCGAACGCCGACCCGACCTCACTCGTTCGGTCATGGCCGATGCAATCTGGAACGC
>CANGMY010000073.1 GCA_947455015.1 Microthrixaceae bacterium
ACGAAACAGCGGTTTCTCCCATCATTGGACGCTTCGACTGATCTCGGTCGCCGCCACAGCCGAAAACGACGATGACTCGTCCATCCACAAGGTCGCTTGCCGCACTGAGTAACTGCTCAAGACCATCGGGCGTATGGGCGTAGTCGACGATGATGGCGAATGGTTGCCCTGCATCGACTCGCTCGAATCGGCCCTCAACGATGAGTGGAAGAGAAAGCCCTTGTGCGATAGTCGCGTCGTCGACGCCCAGCGCACGAGCGACATGAGCAGCGCCGAGGGCATTGCTCACGTTGAACAGACCGCCAAGGGTGAGTGAGACGCGATGACCCGCCCACGTAAAGGTTGAGCCGTCTACGGAGAGATGAAGCTGATCGGCTTCGTCGAGCGAATATCCGTCAGTCGGGACTGTTGCGGCATCCGCCAGCAGCCGTCCATGGGGGCTATCAAGATTCACAACTGCCGACTCGCAGCGATCTGAGCTGAAGAGTCGCGCCTTCGTTTCGAAGTACTCCTCCATCGAGCCGTGGTAGTCGAGATGATCACGACTCAGATTCGTAAACATTGCGACGCGAAACTTCATTGCATCGACGCGATGAAGATCGATCGCGTGCGAGGAAACTTCCATCGCCACAACATCAACGCCATCGTCACGCCATTGCGCCAAACGGCGTTGAAGATCGGGAGACTCTGGCGTCGTCCGTGCACCCGACAGCGTTCCTAGGGCTTCAACTTTGCGCTGGGCGGCGGTGAAAATATTTCGAAGCATCCACGTCACCGTGGTTTTACCGTTGGTGCCCGTCACGCCGATCACCAAAAGATCGTCTGCCGGGTTACCAAAGCAGGTTGCCGAAGCGATTGCCATAGCTGTCCGAACATTCGGGACAACGACCTGCGGCACATCAGCGTCGACGCGATGGTCAACAATCAACGCGACCGCCCCGGCTTCGACTGCTTCGCCAGCATGGAAGTGTCCGTCGTCCGTGGCCCCTGGCACGCAGCAAAAGAGCGAGCCGGAGTGAACGAGACGAGAATCGAAAGTCACATCTGTGATTTCGACATCACCAAATGATGCGGAACGTTCGGGGCCCGACACATCGACGTCATTTAATTCGGCAACAATCGTCGCCAGTCGCACCCGTCACCTCACCGCTGCGGTTCTACGCGCCGCGGTCGTTGTCGTGGTTGGTGCTGGTGGGGCAATCGTGGACGGCACCGAAGAAGCAAGCGCCTCGGGCGAACCGGCAGTCAGCGCACGAACACGGTCGCCTTCAGTCACGGTTGCCTGCGTCGACGGGCTTGGGAGACCAAGCACCGCAGAAACGGGCGCACCACCGAGCGCGATGTCCGTCGCGGCGGGGGCGATTCCTAAACGATTGAGGGCAAAGGAACCGAGCTTCGAAAAGACCGGCGCTGCGGTTGCGCCTCCGGTGTAATCGCCACCTGGTTCATCGAGCATGACGTAGACGGAAAGCGCTGGCTGCTGGGCCGGAACGAAACCAACGAACGTCGACTGATAGCGAGTCACGCCCATTTTGTCGGTGTAACCACCACCTGGCTGAGGCTTACGTGCAGTACCGGTCTTGCCGGCCACCGAATAGCCGTTAATCGATGCAAGCTGACCAGTGCCTTCGTTCACCACATTGCGCAGCATGACGTTGACTTTGTCGGCGGTGCTCGCGCTCACAGCGCGGTGCGACTCGCCCGCAGCGGTGGGATGTTCAACACCTTGCGCATCAATGGTTGAGTCAACGAGTTTCGGTGCGACGTAGATGCCTTGATTCGCGACCGTGTTGTAGGCGAAGAGCAACTGCATCGGCGTCACCGAAATGCCTTGGCCGATAGCGATTGAAGGCAGTGATGTACCCGAGTATTTCGACGGAGCCAGCACCGAACCAGATGCTTCATTCGGGAAGTCGAGCGCTGTCTTCACGCCAAGTCCAAATGCCTTCTGCGTTGCGTAGAGCGCATCTTTGCCAAGACCTTGGCCGATCTTGATGGCACCAATATTCGACGAATGAGTGAGGATCTGCGTGGTGTCCCAGGTGACAGTGCCGCGCCCTTCGGCTTCACCAAATTCTGCGTCGTAGATCTTCAGTGTTGGAGGAAGGTTGAACTGCGTAGTCGGCGAAATCTGACCAGCCTCCATTGCGCCAGCAATTGTCACGGTCTTCATCACTGAGCCCGGCTCATACTGAGTCGTGACTGCCGAGTTGTTTGAACTCACACGAACGAGGCCGGTTTCCGGATCGAGCACCATGTCGGCGATGGCAAGTATCTCGCCAGTGCCGGGCTTGCTCACGATTGCCACGCCACCCTTGGCTCCGGTGGACTTCACCTGTTCACCGAGTAACCGTTCCGCTTCGTACTGAATCGACTGGTCGATCGTCAGTTTGAGGTCATCGCCTTTTTGGGCGGGAGTCAGTGAATGATCACCGACAGCGATCGTGTGACCCTTCGGGCTGCGCTCAAGCGACAGGCTCCCGGGGGTCCCGGTAAGCGCAGCTCCATATTGTGATTCCAGACCCGAAATTCCCGCATTGTCGACGTCGACACTGCCGAGCAGTGACCGCGCAGAATCGCCAGCTGGTGCGTAGCGTTCGCTCTCCTCGAGGAACGCAACACCCGCTAGTCCAAGCGCTTCAACTTGGTCTGCAACTTCAGACGAAACGCGACGAGAGAGATACGCAAAGCGCCCACTCCCATTCATTTTCGATTCAACAAACAACGGATCGAGTCCAAGAATCGGTGCGAGCTTTGCTGCTTCACCGGATGCATCAGTGACGAGTTTCGGGTCGACGAAGATCGAGCGACCGGGACGAGAAATCACGAGTTCTGCGCCATTGCGGTCGAGAATTGCGCCGCGATCAGCAGCAAGCACCTGAGTATTTGTTCGCTGCCCTGCGCCGTAGGCCACGTAACGACCACGACCAAACACCTGAAGGTTGAGGAGTTGCACAAGGACGATGACGAACAGAGCAACGATGCCCGCAAGAATCAGGAGTGAACGACGGCGCTGATTACCTACCGACGTGCGGACCATGACGGGCTTTGAGCCCTTGCCGGAACTCGCTGGATCGAAAACTCCGCGGAGCGATGCGACGACCGCTGCGATTGTTGAGGCCGTCACCGCTTGGAGCACTTCAGAGGCCGAGCGACCGCCACCCAACGTCGACTGACGAGTGCTGTAACTAGGGGCGATGAATGAGTCACGTTCTGTTCTGCGTTGCTGCGATTGCACGCGATCAACCGGACGAACTTCACGAGGAGCCCTCGGCGCCCGCGGTGCTGTCGTTCCACGCCCCGCAGCATGACGGGCCGGACGCGTCGGCGTGGTCACACGACGGCGACCACGCGGCAAGTAATCAGGTGAGTTCCAAGGAGCACTCTTCGGCGGATGATCAACCGAAGGAGACCCTGGACCAGGAGGAGGATTCATCGCTTCGCCACAGTCGTGGGAGTCGTTGCCTTTGCAACTGTGGACGGCGTTGTCTTCGGAGCCGCAGTCGTCACTGTGGCCTTCGGAACGGTTGTCGGCGTGGGAGCCGGCGGCATTTCGCCGGCGCGAGCGTCGTCAGTCAATTTGGGCTGCAGGTAGACCGGGGTTGGCGACGGGATCATTCCGAGTTTCGTTGTCGCTGCAGTGGTGATGTTCTGCGGACTCTGCAACTGCGCAAGCTCAACTCGGAGTTGCTCGGCAAGAGTTTCCGCTTGGGCGATGCGATTGTTCACTCGGTCGATGTGTGCCTGTTCCGAGATGATCAAGGTCTGAGCGGCGGCAATTGCGAACAGGAAGACGACGACACCAACGACGCCCGCGATCAGACCGATGCGACGACGTTCCGGCGCAGTGCGATCGACGAGTCGAAGCCGCGAACGCAGCCCCTCACGGGTTGACTCCTGCGGCGCGCGCAGCGCAGTGGAGCGACGACCTTCGGCGGCAACCCGTGCGCTGGTCATGAACGTTCCGCGATTCGAAGACGGGCACTTTCAGCACGCGGATTGCTTTCGCGTTCCGGTGCACCTGGAGTGGTTCCGCCGCGACGGACAAGCCGAACCATCGACTGAGCGCCACAAACGCAGGGGAGATTTGTCGGGCAGGTGCAACCGCCTGATTCAGCCTCACGCATGACCTGCTTAACGATGCGATCTTCACCCGAGTGATAGGACAAAACCACCAAACGGCCGGAAGGAATCAAAGAGTCAATCGCCGCTTCAAGCGCAACGGGAAGAACGCCGAGTTCGTTATTCACTTCAATTCGAATCGCCTGAAAGGTGCGCTTGGCCGGATGTCCACCAGTTCGGCGCGCCGGCGCAGGGATCGCGTCGCGAGTGATTTCTGCAAGTTGTGTTGTGGTCTCAACGGGGCGGGCAGCAATAACTGCACGGGCGATGCGGCCAGCGAAGCGCTCATCACCAAACTCGCGAAGAACGCGAGCGAGATCTTTTTCGTCGTACTCGTTGACGACGGTCATCGCGCTCAGTGCACGTGAAGGATCCATGCGCATGTCGAGGGGCGCATCGAAGCGATAGCTGAAGCCGCGCTCAGCCCGATCGAACTGCGGAGAGCTCACACCGAGGTCGAACAGGGCTCCAACAACAGGCTGATCGGCGAGATGCGACTCGATGACCGCAGCAATTGAATCGAATCGAGCCTGCACGGTTCGAGCGCGATCACCGAAGGGCGCAAGTCGTTCACGAGCGACAGTGAGCGCATCAGGGTCCTGGTCGATACCAAGAACGCAAAGATGTGGATACGCCTCGAGAAGGGCGGTTGCATGGCCGGCGCCACCGAGAGTGGCATCGATCACCCAACCGGCTGGCACTGCGTCGAAGGCCGCCACGATCTCGTCGAGCATCACCGGGCGGTGGTCGAACGATTCGTGGGTTTCGGCCATGACAGATACCTCTCGCTGCTGAGCCAGTCGGCAGAGCCGGTACCGGTCCTCAGCAGTCCCTCGGAACACCGGCGCCCGCCGGGATTTCTCCCCGGTCGGGCTCGATGGGAAGCGGGCGGAGTAGGGGCCTTCCATCGTGTGTTCCGAGAGACTGCTGAAAATCGGGCGACCGGCTCGGTCGCAGGAGTGGTCCTTTCGTTGGTGGGTCAGGGACAAAGGGGACATGACACGGACTAGAGCCCCAAGGACGTAACGGCTTGGGTGAGGCTGTCGTCGGCGAGTGAGGCTTGGTCGTTCCAGCGGCCGGCGTTCCAGATCTCGATGCGGCCGAAGGCGCCGATGACGACGGCTTCCTTGTCGAGCGAGGCGAAATCGCGCAAGCGCTGGGGAATGGTGATGCGACCTTGAGAATCGGGTCGGACTTCGTGGGCATTGGCGGCGAAGGCACGGAGCGATTCCTGGGAGGTGTCACCCGAGCGGACTTTGTCCTGAAGGCGGTTCGCCATTTCGCTGAAGCCCTCTTCAGTCCAGAGACCAAGGCAGCGGTCGAGCTGGGAAATGAACCCCTTGTCGACCAACTGGGCGCGGAAGGTCGCGGGAAGGACCACTCGGCCCTTGTCATCGAGCGAATGCTCGAACGTCCCAACGAACATGCCTGCAATCCTCTCCACCGGCTCCCCACAGAGCCCCTACGAGCAGACATATTGCCCCACTTCCCCCCACTTCGCAAGTACATCCCTCCCTTTTCTTCCCGCTCGCCCCAAATCGGCCTCGATCGGGGCCGTCTGGGCGCGCCGCAGCCACCCTTTGGATCTCGCCGAGGAGCGAACCGGCCATCGCACCTGACCCGCGGGCCGGTCGTGGTGCGAACGGGTCGGGGCTCGAGGCCCGGTTTACGGGAGCGCTTCGACGAACGCGTCGCGCAGATCGAAGGCGGGGTCTCCGAGCGTGGCGGGAAACACCCGAACGTCTTCGATCGAACCGCCACTCGCCGCAATGCCAGGCGCGAGCAACTCCGCATGACGCACCGCATCCCAGCGCAACGGCACCGAACACTGGAAGCGGGCGCCAGCACGAGTTCGACGCTGCGAGATACCGACAACCTTTTCGCCACCGACAGTGACCTCGCCAGCGGCAAGGCCAGCGAAACAAACAACTGACGACAGAGCGTTTGTCACCATTGCTCCGCGATGCACCACACCTTCAATGCCCACTGAACGCAACGCTTCAACCCATACATCGCCAAGCCATTGGGAGGCGAGGCTGACATCGTCCTTCCATAACGGATCGGATCTACCGATCACGACATCGACCCAAAGTTGAGCTCCCGGGTCGAGCAGCACCGCCCCTCCCCCGCTCTGACGGTTGAAAACATCGACATCGAGACGTTTCGCCACATCAAGGTCGACATCGTCGATTGACTGGGTTGAACCAAGAGCGAGCGCTGATCCGCTCACATCCAGCAGTCGAACCGAACGTTGTGCGCCGGCGGGCACACCGTGGCTGTGAAAGCCGCGTGCATCACCCTTTGCCCTCACAACGTCCCATCGAGCCACCGGCGCAGGTTACCGACCAGCGATACGGTCACCGTCATGACAGTTGCTGATAACGGATATCTCGCGGGAAAAACAATCATCGTTACGGGGGCCGCGAATGGCTTTGGTCGTCTCGTCACCACCCTCGCATCTGCGCGCGGCGCAAACGTCCTCGCCGCTGACATCGATGGCGAGGGTGTCGCTGCGCTCGCTACTGAACTACAAGCCAATGGGCTCGCCGTACATGCGCACACCACCGATGTCACTGATGCCGCGCAGATGCATGCGATGGCCGCAGCTTGCGTGAAGCACTTCGGCGCAATCGACGTGCTCGTCAACAACGCTGGAACGATGCCCCTTGCGTTTTGGGCCGATCACGCTGCTGCCGCCGATGCTTGGAGTCGATGCATTGACATCAATTTCAAAGGCGTCGTGAACGGAATCGCGGCGGTTCACGATCAAATGATCAGACAGGGTCGTGGGCACGTCGTGAACATTTCATCGATCTA
>CANGMY010000074.1 GCA_947455015.1 Microthrixaceae bacterium
ACAGCAGTGAGGTCGAGGAGCTGTTCCATTTCGAGGCCCGACAACCCGGCCGAAGCCTCTGCGAAATGCCAGTCGTTGTCTTCGTGCAGATAATCAAGAACCACCGAGCGTCGGTCGTTCGCAACGCCAGCGATGACTTCTTCGAGTTGCAAACGGAATAAGCGGCCATCAACACCGAGTTCAACAATGTCGAACTCGATTTCCTCGGCGATGCGCAAAACCATTTCGGTGCGCTGCAACATCACCACAACATCACGAACGGTGACCGCACCCTGCACTTCAAGTGCATTGAGATTGTTCGACACCTCAACCAAACGCTCTTTGTATCGCTCAAGCGTTTTCATGGCCTGGTTCGCACGATCGAGAAGGCGCGGAATCGGCATGAGCTGGTGCTTTTCATCGCCGACGTACACAGCAATGATCGACATGTCTTCCGAGACCGAAATCACCGGCACAGTGATGGAACGAGCAACTCGCTCGGCAGTGCGGTGACGGGTGCCCGTTTCCGAAGTGGGCACGTTGGGCTTCGGTACGAGGTGCACGTTGGCCCTGGCAATGCGGCTGGCATTGGAGGCAAGCACGATGGCGCCGTCCATCTTGGCCAGTTCGGAAAGGCGCTGGGGACTGAAGGCGGCATCGAGCAAGAAGCCACCCGAGCAGATGTTGAGTACATCGGGGCCGTCTCCTATGACGATGAGCGCGCCCATGCCGGACTGCAGGATGCGATCAAAGCCTTCACGCAACGGCGTACCCGGAGCCACCATTCCGAGTGCTTGCAACATTGCGGGACTTCGACGCCGAGCCATTCGGCGAGTCTACCCGTGAGTTGTTTCAGAACTCCGAGGAGTTGCTGTCACCAATACCTACGGCAGCCACCGCTTCAGCGAGTGTGCCAACGCGAATGGTCTTCATGCCCTCGGGCGCATCGGGCGCAAGGCGTGGAACCAGCGCACGCGTAAAGCCAAGACGAGCGGCCTCGGCCAAGCGGCGTTCACCGTGCGCGACCTGACGAAGTTCTCCACCCAAACCAATTTCGCCGCACACCACAAGGTCTTCAGGAATCGGCGTATTGAATCGAGAGGATGCAAGAGCAAGCGCAACACCGAGGTCGGCGGCTGGCTCAACGATTTTCACGCCACCAACTGCGAGCGCGTAGACGTCGCGCTTTTCAAATGTGACACCGGCGCGCTCGGACAACACCGCAAGCAACAACGACAACCGACCGGAGTCGAGACCTTGGGCGCTGCGACGCGGGGATGGAAGTTCGGAATTCGCAACCAGCGCCTGTACTTCAACCAGCAGCGGCCGATCGCCTTCCATCGTTGGAACGATGACCGAACCGGCAACGCCCTTGCGGCGATCAGCCAAGAACAAACGACTGGGATCAGGAACGCCGAGCAGGCCTTGTTGAGTCATTTCGAACAATCCGAGTTGATCGGTGGCGCCAAAGCGGTGCTTGACCGCGCGCAACAAACGCAACGCATGATGGCGATCGCCTTCGAAGGCAAGCACGGTATCGACAATGTGTTCGAGCACGCGAGGCCCAGCGAGGCCACCTTCTTTGGTGACGTGACCAACCAGCACCACTGACAGACCGCGCTCTTTCGCGGTGGTTACCAAGCGTGCGGCGCTTTCGCGCACCTGAGCAACCGAGCCCGAAGCCGAACTGATGTCGGGCGTGTGCACCGTTTGAATGGAGTCGACCACTAACACCGCAGGATTGATTTCGTCGACCGAAGAAAGAATGTGGGGCACGGCAGTTTCAGACGCCAGCCAAAGATCGGGATGCAGCGCGTTCAATCGTTCGGCTCGCAGCCGAACTTGTTGTTTGGATTCTTCAGCCGAGACGTACAACACCTTGGAACCCGAAGCAGCGATTGACGCGACCGCTTGCAGCAGCAACGTGGACTTACCAATACCGGGTTCGCCACCAACCAACGTGACCGAGCCAGGCACGAGCCCGCCGCTCAGCACACGATCGAGTTCGCCGATCCCAGTGGGCTTCGGCTGCCATTCATGCGCGTCGACCTCAGAAATAGGCACTGGCGCATCGCGCTTACCTAGCAACGCAGCAGACGAAACTTTCGAGACGTCGTCGAGTTCTTCAACCAGCGTGTTCCAGCCTTCGCAACCGGGACAGCGGCCCACCCATTTGGGCACGCTCGTGCCGCATTCGGTGCAACGGAACACTGCTCGGAGCTTGGCCACGGCGACACCCTACGCACCAAGCGTGACAGTCGTGGCGCCCAAACGAAAGGTGCCGCCCCCAAAGGAGCGGCACCTCACAAACCTAGAAGTTGAATCACTCAGCCAGTGAAGGCCGGGGTCACCGGATCGCCAGATGTGCCGCCAGCAACGGTGGTGCTCGTTGTCGCAACTCCGCCAGCCGCAGTCGTCGTGGTCGTGGTCGGCAACGTTGTGGTTGTGGACGTCGACGTGGTGGTCGTTGTCGCGTTCGGATCAACGACCGCCGTGTCCAACTGCGCCGCGATCGCCTGACCTCCCGGTCCCGGCACATTGGTCTGGAGGCAGAAGGTATAGGACCCTGCCGCGATCGTCGTGGCGGTAAATCCGTTCAAGGTGAACGCTGCCGAACCGAAAGTCAACGTTGCTGGGCTCGCTGCGAGTTGCATCGCCGGGGGAGCGGTGGGATCCGACATCATGTAGTACGTCGATTGATTCGCAGCGTCGTTGAGATCGCAGGTGTGTCCGGACGGCCAAACGAGAAGTTCGACGAAGTCACTGTTGGTCGATCCCGTGTACGTAACGGTGACACCACCCGATACCGCAGTGAGCGATCCGGTGGCGGCACCGGCCGGGGAGGCACCGAATATTGCGAACGAAGACACGACAAGCGCTGCAGCAGCGACGAGGCGGGTGGGGCGTAGGAATCGGGACATCTTGGGCCTTTCGGGGAGTTTCATGGTCAGAAACGGGCTTGGTCGGAACATCCTAACAATCGTAGGTTCACTGATCCAGTCCTCTTCCCTGCCATGTCCCCCGACCCCGTAGTCGCCTCATTGCCATCGACGACCTTCTAAGGTCGACCCGTGGTGGATGACAACCGGGCCAGGATCCTCGAGCTTGCCGTGGCGGCCATCGATTCCGGCGGCGAGTCGGCCGTGCGCGTCCACCACATCGTCAATGAGGTCGGCGTCACCCCACCGGTGCTCTACTACCACTTCGGCAGTCGGGATGGTCTGGTCATCGCGGCCCAGATCGAGCGTTTTTCCCGCCAGACCGAAGCCGACATCACTGCAATTGGGCGCGCAGTGGCCCGATGCGAGTCGAGCGACGATCTCCGTGAGGTACTCGTCATCACTTGGACGCGCTCGTTGGCTGAACGTTCCGAAAGTCGCTGGCGACGCACAAACGTTCTTGGCAGCGCGCATGCCCGTCCCGAACTTGAAGCGGCGGTGGCCAATGCTCAGGACAGGATCGTCGAAGGGCTCGTCGAGATCCTCGAACCATGCCGCGAGAAGGGGTGGCTCCGCCCCGGGATCGATCTGACAAGCGCGGTCGTGTGGCATCACAGCGTCATGATCGGGCGCGTGCATATTGAACATGGGGTGAAGTTGGGCGACCCGAACGAGTGGGACCGGCTCACACTTGAGGCCGTGCAACACGCGTTCTTTGGTTCCTAACGACCTTCACGGAACACGCGAATTACTGCTGTTTCGAACCAAAACGAAAAGTGCCGCCCCCGAAGGAGCGGCACCGTTCAACTCTGGAAGCTGAATCGATCAGCCGGTGAAGGCCGGAGTCACCGGATCGCCAGATGCGCCGCCAGCAACCGTGGTCGTCGATGTCGATGTCGTGGTTGTTGTTGGAGCTACCGCCGCGAATGTGATGGAAAGCGATTGGAGAAGTGGAGCGAGGTTCTGTGCGTCACGCCCATAGAGGCATGCCACACGGGGCCCCGCGGGAATTTGCATTGGTGCTATCGGCGGCCAGGCCCTCACCGAGGAACCAGCCGAAAGCAGCGTGGGGCTGGCTCCTAATTTTGGAACCGCCGACACACCAGTGCCACCTTCAATAGTGAAAGAGACGTTGACCCCGTCTGCCATCTGGGGGCAGGTCGCCCCGCTTGGGTAGAAGTTGATGAGAACGGAATCAGGTGCGCTCGCTGTCCAGGTGACGGTCATGCTTCCATCACCGTTGTCAACCATTGACCCGGTACCCGCCGCGTTAGCGGGACTGGCCGCGAACACCACTGCTGTTGAAACAAAGAGCGCACTGGCAACAACCATGCGAGTCGAACGTGTGAATCGAGACATCTCAGACCTTTCCAGAGGGTGACCGAGTTCAGCCGAACTCAGAGGGCTAACCCTAGTAAGACTATGTCTCAATGTCTAGTGAAACTAAGCAGGCTGCTAGAAGATCTGGTTACGGTTCCTCGCCGTCCCGGCGGCCGTAAGGTCACTGCGTGGCTGATGACAATCGCACCAAAATCCTTGATCTCGCCATCGCTGCCATCGACGCGGGCGGCGAGGCAGCGGTGCGCGTCAATCACATCGTTGAGGAAGCTGGCGTTACGCCTCCGGTCCTCTACTACCACTTCGGAAATCGCGATGGCCTCGTCATCGCTGCACAGATCGAGCGCTACTCCCGCCAAATCCGCCAAGACATCGCGGCTATTGGAAAACGAGTTTCGCAGTGCCAGTCACGCGAGGAACTGCAAACCGCTCTCGTTGACGTCTGGGAAAAGACTCTCGTCGGGCGCGAAGAAAGTCGATGGCGTCGCGTAAGTGTGGTCGGTAGCGCGTTTGCACGCCCCGAACTTGAAGCCGAAGTGCTTCGTGCACAGGATGAGATTGTCGCGGGGTTAGTTGCCGTCCTCCAACCATGCAACGAGCGAGGCTGGCTCCGCGACGGCATCGATCTCCCTAGTGCAGTCGCGTGGCAACACGGATTGCTTTTGAGTCGCGTGTTCATCGAGCGCGGCGCGCAACAAGGTGAAACCGATGAGTGGGATCAACTCACACTTGAAGCGTTACAACACGCGTTCTTCGGTTCCTAACGACATTCCCGAAGCGCACGACTTGTCGCGGTTTCGAACCCAAACGGAAAGTGCCGCCCCCGAAGGAGCGGCACCGTTGAAATCTGGAAGCTGAATGGATCAGCCGGTGAAGGCCGGCGCCACCGGATCAGCAACCGGGGCCGTCGTGGTGGTCGTCGGAGCGACCGATCCAAGCGTGACCTCAAGCTGTTGGATCACCGTGACGACCTGTGTCCCAACGTCGTAGCTTTGAACACAAAAATTGTACGAACCCGCCGCAATCGTTACTGGTCCAGGAGAACCACCGAAAACTGTGTAAGCCGTAGTTCCGACTTGGATCGTGAACGGATTCGACGGCATCGCGCCACCTGGAGCCTGAGTATCAGAAGTCAGAAAGAAGGTCGCACTCGGAGGACCTGACTGTGTCGTACACGTGGTTCCTGAAGGAAGACCAAACACGAAGATGTTTTCGTTCAACGTCTGGCCTGAATAAGTCAGTGTTGCCGTTCCGTCGCCATTGTCGACCAGCGAGCCAGTCGCAGCGGCACTTGCCGGCGAAGCACCAAAAACGGTGAGTGCGGATACAGCAAGAAGCGCAGCTAGTGCGATTCGCACCGAACGAGAAAAACGAGACATCAAGACCCCTTGGGGAACTGGACCGAACCCTCCGCCCGATCGATCTAAGAATTATGGGAAACCAAATCGGAACCGTACAAGTCAGTGAGCTATCGGGAAGCGACCCAACGCACTCCTGAAGAAGATGCCTACCAGCGCCGGCCGCGGGAGTGCATGAGGCGACGGGTGCGCAGGCGGCGCTTGCGATACCGGAGGCCAATCACCGTGGCCGTGAGAGCCGCCAATCCAAATACCACGAGCGCTTCAAGGATCTGGAGGAACTTGTCCTTCGAGGAACTGACCTTCACCTTTTGAGTATCAGTGTCAGTCAATGACGCGTTGTAGGTCTTCGTGGAACCTCCGGCGGTCACCACCAGATCAAGATCCACCATCGAAGCTGGCGGTGCCTTCTCCTCGGCTTCAATCTTCGCGAGCAACCCACCCGACGCGTCGCCACCGAGTGTTGTGGCTAACTGTTGGTCACCGAACATCTGAAGACCAGCAATTGTGTCGATCTGACCAGTCACTTTTACTGACGTCGACAACAACCCATCGGATCGTTTGATGAGCATGTCGCGATAGGGACCATCGGGACCGCTCAACTGCGCGAGCAGCGCCGTTCCTTCTTCAGGTGTCTCGAACGACTGGTGCACACGTATCCAGGTGAGGTCGCCTTCCTTTGAAGCGGCATCGACTTCCCAACCGGCTTGCACAAGATCATCGGCACGCAACGCACGAGCTGGATCACCAACGCGCTTCAGCGCCGCATCGTCGAAACCGATGCCTTGTGTGATCGTTCCTTTGCCATCAAGCCCGACATCGATCTTGGTTTCAATCTGCACGCGACAACCGGCAGCAACGAAGACAACCAGCGCGAGTAACGCAAACACTCGCGGTAGTCGATGGTTCCCTAACACAGCGCGCAACCTACCAGCGCAAGTGCACGGCCCCGGTCGCACGCGACGCGAAAGAGCCCGAGCACTGGGCCCGGGCTCTTCCAAACGCTTTGTGATACAGGGTCCCTATTCGGGTGCGCCTGCTTCGGCCAGTTCCATGGGCGGGGGCTCGAAGCCCTCGGTGGCACGGAACACGATGATGCGATCGCCGGTTTCGGGATCGGGTTCGGCGTCGACCACGATGTTCTGACCGGCGCGGAATTCCTTCCACAACAGACGTTCCGAAAGCGGATCTTCCACCATGCGCTGAATGGCACGACGAAGCGGACGAGCACCCAATGTGGGGTCGTAGCCCTTGTCGGCCAGCAGCAGCTTGGCAGCCTCGGTGAGTTCCAGGCC
>CANGMY010000075.1 GCA_947455015.1 Microthrixaceae bacterium
ACCGCGAAGATTGTGGGACTCGGCGTCGTCACAATTCGTCGCAACGGCGTCTCGATGGAGATTCCGAACGGCGAGACCGTGCCGATTGATGTGTTGCGACAAGGCCCGACGAGTTCTTCAACAAAAGCAACCGGTCAAAGCGTGCCGTCCACCGAGCCTGCCGTCACCGAGAATTCGGTTGCGGCGACTGCGTCGAACAAGATCGAAGCTTCGTTGGCCGCAGACGTAGACCGCTGCAGCGCCGAGTTCGATCGTTCGATGGAACAACGCGATGCCGCCGGAGCCGTTACCGCCACTCTCGACCTTGATGATGCGATTCGCGGCTGGTCCGCTGACACGCTTCAGAGCGATGAGATGGACAGAGCGCGAGCGCTATTGCGATCAATGATCGTTCGACTCGGCGAAGCGTCCAAGGGCGGACTCACTGATCCGCGAGAGGTAGTGGGCCCGCTCGTCGAGATTGCGCTCGCTGCTCGTTCGGAAGTTCGTCTGGCGAAGCTCTACGACTTGTCCGATCAGATTCGCGACGGTCTTGCCGAAGCTGGCGTCGAGGTTCGCGACACGGCCGATGGCCAGATGTGGGAACTCATTACGCCCGAGTGATCAGTGGATCATGCCGCCGGCGTTGCCGCGGCCGCGCGCACCAGTAACGGTGTAGACGACGATGAAAACGAATGCGGCGAGCAGGATGATCGAAGCTCCCGAAGAAATGTCGGCGTGGTAGCTGATGACCATGCCGACAGCCCCACAGGCCGCTCCGACAAGAGGTGCGATCACGAGCATTCGGGCGAAGGAGTTCGTGAGCATGCGGGCGATAACCGCAGGTGTCACGAGCAGTGCGCTGATGAGCAGAACACCGACGATCTTCATCGTGAAGAGAATTGTGACAGCGAGCATGAGCATGAGCAGCGCTTCCATGCGGCCAACATTGACGCCGGTGACATCGGCAACTTCGGGATCGAACGTTGCGAAAAGAAGCTTGCGGTAAAAGGCGCTGATGATGGCAACCGCCAGCACACCGACGCACGCGACAGCGATGACTTCAAGTGTCGTGACACCGAGGATGGAACCGAAAAGGACCGCCTCGATAGATCGCTTTGCCTGACCGAACACATTTGAGAGTGCGAGACCGAGCGCGAACGACGCAGTCGTGATCACGCCAATGGCGGCGTCGGCGCCGATCTTTCCGCGGCGAGCAACCCGGCCGATCATGAACGCAGAAAGAAGACCCCACATTCCGGCGCCGAGGTAGAAGTTCACGCCGAGTACCGCGCTGGCCGCTGCGCCGCCAAAAATGGAATGCGAAAGCCCGTGACCGATGTAACTCATGCTGCGCAAGACGACGTAGACGCCTACGAGACCGCAGATGGCCCCGGCGAGTGTCGCAACCATGAATCCGTTGCGAAAGAACTCGAATTGAAATGGTTCGAACAGTGTCATTCGATTCCCATCGGGCTGTCGGTGACGAAAAGCATGCCGCCGTGTTTGAGGACTTCCATCGGTGCTCCGTAGGTGCGTTCGAGAACCGACGAGGTGAGAACTTCGGCGGGAGTTCCGACGGCGATGAGCTCACGGTTGACGCAGGCGATTAACGGCAGATGCGCGGCAAGACCGTTGATGTCATGAGTGGAGAGCACGACAGAGGTGCCATTGCGATGAAGATCAGTGAGCAGGTGGACAACTTCATGACGGGTACGCACATCGACACCCGAGGTTGGTTCATCGAGAACGAGTAGTTCGGGATCGCGATGAAGGGCGCGGGCGAGGAACACCCGCTGCTGCTGGCCGCCAGAGAGTTCACGGATATGTCGGTGTTCGAAACCGCCGAGCCCGAGTTGCTCGAGCAATTCAGCCACGCGTTTGCGCTCTGACGCGGTGGCACGGGGTCGGTACCACTTGGCCGCGGCCGCCATCAGGACGACCTCGCTCACCGTGATGGGGAAGTTCCAGTTGACGGTTTCGACCTGGGGAACATACGCGATCCGCAGATCGGCCCGACGCCGCACCACACCTTCGGTGGGTCGGAGATTTCCGAGCACCATACGCAACAGCGTTGTTTTTCCCGATCCGGATGGGCCAATGACTCCGAGAAACGAGCCCTCGTCGATCGTCAGATGGACATGCTCGAGCACGGTCGGTCCGCCATAGGAATGAGAAATTCCGTCGAGCTCAATCAGACTTGTCACTGGGGGTATTTAGCGTTGTCGGGTGCGACGTCGGTGATGTTGAGATTGCGGAGAGCCGTAGCGTTGCCACCGAGGGCTTCAATCATGGTGACGTAATCGAACTGCATGAGGCCGAGAAACGAATGATCAGCATCGCCGGGTTTGCCAAGAAGGTCGTCATCGCGAAGAACGTCGACGTAGGTGACGCCGGTTTCGCGACCGATCTGTGCGAGTACCGCGCTCGGGAAGACTTCGGAGCCGAAGATCGCCTTGACCTTGGACTTCTTTACTTGGGCGATGAGATCGCCCACTTCGCGCGCGGTGGGATCGGCAAAATCGGAAGGCTGAATGGCGCCCAGAATCTGCCAGCCGTAGTCGGCGGCGAAGTACGCATAGGCGTCGTGATAGGTGAGCAGTTTGCGATCTTCAGCGGGCAAGGTTGCGCTTGCAGTTGCGATGGCCGCGTCGAGTTCATTGATCTTGACGGTGTAAGCGGCCGCATTCGAGGTGTAGGCCGCGGCATTCGATGGATCCATCTTCACGAGCACATCGCGGATGACCGTCACGTACCTAGCGGCAAGTTTCGGGTCGGTCCAGAGATGGGGATTCGGCTTGCCCCCGGCCTTGGGGAAGGAGAAGTCGTAGATGTAGTCATCAACGGGCAACACCGCTGTTCCGAGTTCACAAAGGGCAGCCGATTTCGGGAGGTTGGTGGCGGCAAGTTCCTTTGTCGGTTCCTCAAGGATGAGTCCGTTCGCAAAGATCACATCGGTGCGGGCCAGCGTCGCCGCCACACTTGGCGAGGGTTCGAACGTGTGCGAATTGGTGCCCTCGGGGATGATCCCTGTGATCTGAGCGAGGCCCCCAGCGACATTCGCAACGATCGACGTGATCGGGGCGACAGTGGTTGCGATGTTGAGTGTCGAGCCGGCGGGAATGGTCTGACCAGACAGGCATTCCGCCAGCGCCTCGGCCTGGATGTCGCCAGATTGGCCAGTCGCGTCGTTTCCGGATGTCGAGGAACATCCCCCGATCAGGGCGAATGCCAAAACGGCGGCCGCGACACGAGGGGAGGTGTTTCGCAAGAAAGTCACCGACCGACTCTACCGAAGTGCCCGCAGATGCAGGGGCCCGGGAGTCCGAATTCACTCAATAAACGCCGCAGAACCGAGATCTGTCGCTCCGCTTTCGATTGCATCGCAAATCACGCGCGCCACAACTGCTGGCTCTAACCCTTCGCCCATCTTCGGAGCGGTGCCTGCAATCGCACGGCACTTGATAATTGCTGTTACCCGGTGAATGCAGGTGCGACAAGATCCGACGTCGGGGTGACCGCAACGACGGAAGGGTCAGAGATGCCGACGGCATTAATTGCGGTGACCGATATGTCATAGGTGGTTCCGTTGGTCAGGCCGCTAATCGTGCACGAGGTAGCCGTTGTCGTTGTGCAGCTCTGGCCGCCTGCGGAAGCCGTGGCGGTGTATCCAGTGATGGGGCTTCCGCCAGTGTTGGTTGGTGCAGTCCACGAAATAGTTGCCTGAGCATTCCCTGGCGTGGCCGTGACGTTGGCGGGAGGTTGTGGCGGGAAAGTAATTCGCGAGACCGTGCCGCTGCCTTGGTTCGTCACCCACACACTCGATCCGTCCGGACTCACAACAACGCCGTAGGGGCTAGAGCCAACAGTGATTGAAGTGACGACATTGGTAGCGGTGTCAATACGCGAGACCGTGCCGCTGCCTTGGTTCGTCACCCAGACACTCGATCCGTCAGGACTCACAACAACGCCCCAGGGGTTAGCGCCAACCGTGATTGAGGAGGTGACGGCATTGGTGGCGGTGTCAACACGCGAGACAGTTTCGCTGATTTGGTTCGTCACCCACACACTCGATCCGTCAGGACTCACAACAACGCCGTAGGGGCTAGAGCCAACAGTGATTGAAGTGACGACATTGGTAGCAGTGTCAATACGCGAGACAGTGCCGCTCTGATAGTTCGTCACCCACACACTCGATCCGTCAGGACTCACAGCAACGATGAATGGGTAAGTACCAACCGTGATTGACGTGACGGCATCGGTAGTCGTGTCAATACGCGAGACATCGATGAGGTTCGTCACCCAGACACTTGATCCGTCAGGACTCACAACAACGCTTGATGGGTAGAAGCCAACAGTGATTGAGGTGACTGCTTCGGTGGTTGTGTTGATCCGCGAGACAACGGCGACGCCGTTTTGGTTTGTCACCGCCACCCAGACACTCGATCCGTCAGGACTCACAGCCACACTGGAGGGGCCAGTGCCAACAGTGATTGAGGTGACGGCATTGGTAGCGGTGTTAATACGCGAGACAGTGTCGCTGTTGAAGTTCGTCACCCACACACTCGATCCGTCAGGACTCACAGCCACACTGGAGGGGCCAGTGCCAACAGTGATTGAGGTGACGGCATTGGTAGCGGTGTTAATACGCGAGACAGTGGCGCTGTTGAAGTTCGTCACCCACACACTCGATCCGTCAGGACTCACAGCCACGCTGGAGGGGCCAGTCTCGACCGTGATTGAGGTGACGGCGGTTTGAGAAGGTGTGATTGCACTGGCAGGCCCAGGCAACGTCATCACACTCAGAATGGCAAACGCTGTTGCAATTGCTGCGAACATTGCGAGCACTGATCTGCGGAACATTTGAGAACCCCTGACTAAGAGTCGATCCCTTCGCCGGTCGACCGACAAAGCCTAGGGCATGCTGCGATCAGAGAAGCCGGCGAACGGGTGAGAAAGTCTCAGTGGTTAGTGGTTACCCGGTGAATGCCGGTTCAACTGGATCTGACGACGCATTTGTCGTTGTCGGCGGCGCTGTTGTCTGAGTTGTTTGGGTTCCGTGAACTGTTAGTTCGATATCGACCGAATAACCGGAGTAGTACTCAGACTCACTTGCAGCGATCGCCGCAAGATGAACGATCTGATCAGACGTAAAAACACTGAAATCAGTCACCGACAATGTCAACGTCTTCGTCGTAAACCAATCGTTGGATTCCCATTGAATTGATGATGGCGAGACCGACAGACCCGCTGGAATAGTCGAAGTGAAATCCAACACGACCAAACAAGGCGGGGGAGATAATGGATCACAAAGAATTGGTTCAGCTAACTCGAAATCGATGGTCCATTGTCGAGAGTCATCGAGAGTTATGGCAGTTCTGCTAGCGCTGATCTTTCCAGCCTGTGCTTGGGAAACTCCTGCGCCTAGGGCACCTACAGAACTAAGGCAAAGAGCAAAAACGAAAACTGACAGTGAAACATTTTTCAGTTTTTTCATGGACCAAACGATACCGGGGCATGATCTTCTTGCGGGCTAGTTACCGCTCACCACAAACGCATCCGACCCCAAATCCGTTGCTCCGCTTTCGATTGCATCGCAAATCACGCGCGCCACGGTCGCTGGTTTAAGCCCCTCACCCATCTTCGGAGCGGTGCCTGCAATCGCCCGACCCGCAAGCCCGGTTTCGGTATGCGGTGGTCGCGCATCAAGCACGCGCACACCTTTACGTCGCGCTTCACGCGCCAAACCTTCGTCGAACGCGCGCACCGCGGCTTTCGACGCGCCGTAGGCCACCATGCCAGGCAGATTCTGTTCGGCAATGACACCGGAAATATTCACGATCACGCCGCCGGTCGAAAGTGTGTTCATCGCTTCGGTTGCAATCATGATGGGAATGAACGTGTTGGTCATGAACAGGTCTTCCATCACATCGGTCGACAGCGTCGCAACGTCTCCGAAGGCCACGACTCCAACACTGTTGATCACAACATCGACCTTGCCGTGATGCTCAACCGCTGTTCGTAGTGCTGTTGCACATGCATCGGGTGATCGCAGATCAAGTGCCAACCGCGGGCCAGCCGCCGTCAACTGATCGAGACGTTGCTGGTCGCGCCCCACCAGGGTGAGAGCGGCCTTACGTGCGGCAAGTTCTTCGCCGAGCGCCTGACCCAGTCCACCGGTGGCGCCCAGCAAAAGAACCGAGGCACCGTTGAGTGCTGTGCTTGTCATGGACCGAGTTCTACCGCATCACGAGTCGATTGCTCTGATGCAGCGCCAAAGAGCGACTCGCGCCTAGCCAGTGAACGCTGGTGCGACCGGATCGGCTGGCGGCGCAGAAGTTGTCGTCGTGGTCGGAGGTTCCGGTCCCGTCAACGCGAGCACCAATGTCTTAAACGTCCCATCGAGGTAATCGCCAACGGCAGAACACTGCCAATCCGAAACACACGAGACGGAATTCATGTTGGTGCGAACTTGCGGCCCGGGACTGGGAGACGGCTGGATTGTCCAAGCGCTGCCATCCCACACCTCAACCAACGACCGTTGATAGGTAGACGTCGAATAGTCATTGTCGTGGTATTCACCCACAGAAACACAGAACGACACCGACAAACACGACATGCCAAATAAATAGTTCGATTCGGTCTGTGAAGTACTCGGTGACGCTTGCATCGACCAAGTACTGCCGTCCCACACCTGCACCATCGTTTCGTACACGTCTTCGTTGTTGATCGTATGAGCGCCCGCAGCTACACACCACGATGCAGACACACACGACAACGCTTCCAAATAGTTGTCTTCGGTCGGCGAAAAGCTTGGAGCGGACTGCATGGACCAGTTACTTCCATTCCACACCTGAGCCATGGGCTGATTCCTGCCCACTCGCATGAACGCGCCGACCGCGACACACCACGACGACGAC
>CANGMY010000076.1 GCA_947455015.1 Microthrixaceae bacterium
CCATCTCGAAGTTCATGCACTGTGCTGGTTGTCGTGGTCGTGAACTCGTCCATGCCATCGTCGCCAGTGACAACCAGTGCACGGGGCGCACCGCGCTGTTGCAGCACACCCACAACGATCGGGGCAATGCGCAAATCACTCACACCAATGACCTGACGCTGCACGCGAGCTGGATGAGAAAGTGGACCAAGAAAGTTGAAGACCGTCGGCACGCCAAGTTGCGTGCGCACGGGCCCCGCATGACGCATCGCCGGATGGAACGAACGAGCGAAACAGAAACCGATCCCCGCTTCAGCAACACAATGGGCGACGCCGGGTCCATCGAGTTCAAGAGGAACACCGAGCATTTCGAGCAGATCGAAAGAGCCCGAGGTTGATGATGCCTTTCGATTGCCGTGCTTCACCACCCGAGCACCCGCTCCGGCTGCAACGAAGCTCGCCATGGTCGACACGTTCAACGCATGCGCGCGACGACTGGGAGCACCACCTGTTCCAACAATGTCGATGGCATCCGGTCCGGCAGGAAGTTCGATCGGTGCGGCCGAGTCGAGCATTGCGTCGACCATGGCCGACACTTCGGTGATCGATTCGCCCTTCATACGTAGAGCTATGAGAAACGCGGCAATCTGCGCGTCAGTGGCCTCGCCCGCGAGGATCTCTCGCAATGCGTCGCCTGCTTGCGCCGCAGTGAGATCAGTGCCGGCGACAAGCGTCGAAAGAACCGCCGGCCATTCCATGGTCAGGCCGTCCGACGGCGTTGACGGATCATCCGACGCCGTTCGCGCTCAGTGGCGCCGCCCCAAACGCCGTCCTTCTCGCGAACGGCCAGTGCATGCTCAAGGCAGGCCTCGCGGACATCGCACTGACCGCACACGATCTTCGCCGGCATGGCGTCAGCATCGTCTTCGGGGTCAGGAAAGAAGATCTCGGGATCGATACCCGTGCAGGCGGCCAAGGAGTGCCATGTGTGATTCATAGGGCAGAACGGCTCCTGCGGAGCGGGCGAATAGGGAAAGAGGAGTATTGACCCCCTCTGCCCAATGACACAAACCGAATACGACCTCGTTCCCATTCGCCATTTCCGCAGGTCAGGCGATCGGGCGTTCTGAGTTGGTCCGTTCTAGGCTCGCCCTAATGATCTCTACTGCCTTCAACCGTTCCGATGCCCTTCAGCGCTTGGAATCCACCGACTTCGATGTCGTCGTTATCGGTGGCGGAATCACCGGCGTCGGATGCGCGCTCGATGCCGCTTCTCGTGGCCTCCGTGTCGCACTTATCGAACGTGATGACTTCGCTTCAGGCACATCATCGAAGTCTTCGAAACTTGTCCACGGCGGAATCCGTTACCTCCAACAAGGCGACGTACGTCTCGTGTACGAGGCACTCGCCGAACGGCAGATCCTTCGTCGGAATGCACCACACCTCGTGAAGGTCCTTCCGTTCCTCATTCCGATCTTTTCGACCAAGGGTGTGGTGAATAAGAAACTCGCCCGGGCCATGGGCAGCGCAATGTGGATGTACGACCTCACCGGAGGTCTTCGTATCGGCAAAATGCACAAGCGCGTCTCAAAGAAGCAGGCGCTCGAATGGTTCCCGACTCTTCCGGCCGACAAGTTGATGCCGTCCTACCTCTATTACGACGCCGAAGCCGACGATGCCCGTCTTGTTGTCACTGTTGCTCGCACCGCTGCTCTCAAGTTCGGTGCGACGCTTGTCAACCGCACCGAGGTTGTCGAACTTCAGAAAGATGCGGCCGGCAAGATCAATGGTGTCGTCGTGAAAGCCGATGGCCGAACCTTCACTGTTCCCACCAAAGCCGTGGTGAATGCCGCTGGCGTGTGGTCAGACGATGTTCGTGCTCTCGACGAGGGCGAGCACCCTCATTCGATTCGACCGGCCAAAGGTGTCCACATCACGGTCCCGTGGTCGAAGGTTCGCAATACCGTCGCCGCCGTCATCCCAGTGCCAGGCGACAAGCGTTCAGTGTTCGTTGTGCCGTGGGGCCAGTTCACCTTCGTCGGCACCACCGATACCGATTACACCGGGCCGGTCGATGATCCGCAATGCAACGAAGACGACGTCGAGTACTTGTTGCGAGCTCTCAACGGTTCGATCACCGAAACGGTTACCACCGACGACATTCTCGGAACATGGGCCGGTCTTCGCCCACTGGTTGCCGACCCCGAAGCGTCAGGACGCACCGCCGACCTTTCTCGTCGTCACAAAGTACGACGGTCCGATTCCGGCGTCGTCACAATCACGGGTGGAAAACTCACGACGTATCGAGAAATGGCCGCCGACACCATCGACAAGGTTCTTTCCGAGGTTCTCGATGCTGATCGAGCCACTCGCCTACGCCGTCGCAGTAAGACAAAGCACCTCAAACTCCATGGCGCAAACGGCTACGAAGAACTCGTCGACGCTGCTGATTCAATCTCGCCTCTCGGCGGCGCTGAAGTCCGTCGCCTTGCGAATCGATACGGATCCGACGCAACAACGGTGCTTGCAATCGCCGAATCCGATCCATCGCTGGCCGAACTTCTCGTTCCCGGGCTTCCCTATCTGCGCGCCGAAGCGATCTTTGCCGTCCGTTACGAAATGGCGACGACCGTCGACGACATCCTCAGTCGCCGCACACGAGCTCGTCTCGAAACTCGAGACGTCTCGGCCGAGGCCGCAGTTGCGGTTGCAGCGCTCATTGCCCCGGAACTTGGCTGGGACGAAGCAGAGCAAGATCGGCAAGTTGCCGACTATCGGGCGCGCATCGACGAAGAACTCGCAGCGATCGTCGCCTGATGCCCGCTTACCCCGCACCGCCCATCGACCTCGACGCCGAGAACACCACGGCGCATTTCGATACGAACGTTGTTGCTCTCAACGATCAACTGATTGCAGAATTTCGAGCCACCGGCGCCGCCATTGATCTCGGTGCCGCTGACCGTGTTGAAGCCAGCCGCGATTGGTGGCCCCTCATCATGACTCGCGCATCGAGCGCGCAGATCGGCCAAATCGCATCAGTTGTCGTTTCACCAACTTCTACTGAACAGGTCGCTGCGGTTCTGCGTCTGTGCAATGACAACGATGTTCCCGTCACGGCTGCTGCTGGTCGCAGCGGAGTTGTTGGTGGATCAATTCCACTCTTCGGCGGTGTCGTTCTCGATATGTGCGGCCTCTCAGGAATTCATTCCGTTGACACCGTTTCCGGAATTGTCGACGTCGGCGCCGGAATGTTCGGCGACATTTTCGAAGATGAACTGCAATCGGAATTCGGACTCACCGTCGGCCACTGGCCTCAGTCGATTGCACTTTCAACTGTTGGCGGCTGGTTGGCGTGTCGCGGCGCTGGTCAACTTTCGAATCGCTACGGAAAGATCGAAGACATCGTCATCGGTCTCGATGTCGTTCTCGCCGACGGCACAATCGTTCACACTGGTGGACACGCTCGTCAGTCAGCGGGTCCCGACCTCACACAACTGTTCGTGGGATCAGAGGGAACGCTTGGCATCATCACAGGCGCTCGGCTTCGGGCCCGGGCCATCGCGACGGCAAACCACAGCAGCGCTTGGGCATTTCCTTCCTTCGAAGCGGGCGCCGATGCGTGTCGCCGGATTATTCAACGAGGACTCGCCCCTGCAGCGCTTCGCCTTTATGACGCCGCAGAAGCAGACCGCAACTGGGGCACTGGCGACATTGCGGTGTTGCTGGCGTTCGATGAAGGCGACCAGGCAACCGTCGACGCAACGACGACCATCACCGCTGAGGAATGCGCGAACACCGCTCCGCTCGATGCAGAACTCGTCGCGAAATGGTTTGGACACCGCAACGACGTCAGTGCACTCGAGGCGCTGATTTCGAAGGGCTACATGGTCGACACAATGGAACTCACCGTTTCATGGACCGACCTTCCGGCGCTCTACCCCGCAGTGCGCGACGCAATCGCCGCCACACCCGGGATCATTTCTTCAACGGCGCATCTTTCGCACTCCTATTCCGACGGCGCGTGCTTGTACTTCACCTTCGCAGGCAAGGCGGCAGTTCAAGGCCCCGACGCGATCGAAGAGATGTATGTCGCGGCATGGAATGCCGGCACAACCACCGCACTCACACACCGAGGCTCACTCAGTCACCATCACGGGATTGGCCTCAACCGCGCCCGTTTCATGAGCGAGGCACATGGCGCAGGAGCAACTGCGGTACTGCATGCAATGAAGCGGTCACTTGACCCGAATGGCATCCTCAACCCGGGCAAACTCGGCATACCAACGACGTTCGGGGACCTGCCCCAAGGATTTGGAAGTGACAAGTAAATGGGTGTTTTTGATCGACGAGTGATTCTCGTCGGAGCATTCAACGGGTTGTTCTTCGCTCTTCCTGCAGCAATCCTGCAGCGCACGGTTTTCTCGGGTACTGCGCTGGCCAGCGTGATGTTGGCAATCATTTTCTTTTCTGGTGCCCTCGCTGGCTACGCAGCAGCTCGGCCGCTTCCACCGCATGCCCTTCCCCACGGCGCTGCTGCAGGTGTCGTCACGTTCTTCGGTGCCGAAATCGTGTATCTCATTGCGACCCGCAACTTCTCTAACCCAGTCGTGTTGTTACTCGGCATTGTCCTGTTCGCCTTGGTATTCGCATCACTCGGAACAATCGGCGCGATGGTTGCCGTCTCACGAGGGAATCGCATGCAATGAGCATCCTCGTTGTCGACATCGGGACTTCGGGCGTGCGTTCCGCGATCGTTCGCCCCGACGCAACGATCGCTGTTGAACACCGACAGGAAGTCCTGCCCGACACACCAGCACCAGGGCTGGTTGAGTTCGATGCCACGCGCATGGCTGCAGCCGCACTCGCTACAGCCCGGGCCGCTCTCGCCGAAGGCGGTCCAGTCGACGGCATAGGCATTGCCACCCAGCGCGCATCGACGATCGTGTGGGACCGCAGCACTGGCGAACCCGTCGCGCCCGCACTCGGCTGGCAAGACCTCCGCACGCTGGGCGACTGTCTCGTCCTGCAGGCCGAAGGGCTGCGTTTCGCCCCGAACCAATCGGCCACAAAGATCAAGCATCTGCTCGACAACGCCGATCCTGATCGCCGTCGCGACCTGTGCGTCGGCACCGTCGACTCGTGGATTATTTGGACGCTCACCGAAGGTGCGGTGAATGTCACCGATGCGTCGAACGCCGCAGTAACAGGCTTGTTCTCAATCGAAACTCTCGACTGGGACGATGCGCTACTGGCAACGCTCAACATTTCTCGTGCCGCAATGCCGACCATTGTCGATTCAAGCGGCCCCATTGCGCCGGCGACCGCGCTGAACGGCGCGCCGATGATTTGCGGTGTTGCCGGCGACCAACAGGCATCGCTCATTGGCCAAGGCTGTGTGCGTTCTGGCCCGGCCAAAATCACGTTCGGCACTGGCGGCATGCTCGACCTCGTCGTCGGCCCCGATCGACCTACTTCTGCCGCTCGAAGCGCTTCGGGAACGTTTCCCATCGTTGCGTGGAAGCGCGGGAGCGAAACCATGTGGGGTCTCGAAGCGATCATGCTTTCAGCCGGCACCAACGTTGAATGGTTGCGTGACGACCTCGGGATTATTGACTCGGTCGCCGCGTCACACGACATTGCCCAACAGTGCGCCGATACCGAAGGCGTTGTGTACGTGCCAGCTCTTCTTGGACTCGGCACCCCAAACTGGGATTACGGCGCGCGCGGAACGTTGCTCGGCATCACGCGCGGAACGGCGCGTCCGCACATTGTTCGCGCTGTTCTTGAAGGCGTTGCCCAACGAGGGGCCGATCTTGTCGATGCTGCCGAGGCAACGACCGGACTCACCATTCCTTCGCTGCGCGTTGACGGCGGCATGAGCGCAAACCCCACCTTCACCCAAGCGCTTGCCGACGCAACACAGCGCACGGTTGAAATTTCTCCCGTCCTTGAAGCCACAACCCTCGGCGCCGCATTCCTGGCCGGGCTTTCAGTCGGAACATGGCGCGGCCTCGATGACATCGCCGCCACATGGAAACCACTCCGCACAGTCGAGCCCGCAGGCGCTGCGAACCGTGAACGTTGGGCCTCGGCTATCGAACGTGCAAGTGGATGGCATGCCGACCTTTCATCTTTCGACTTCTGAATTGATGCACGAATGACAAGCATCCGATTCGCCAAATTCTGCGCAGCAGCGTTGATTGCACTCGTGACAATGAGCGCCGCCGCGTGCAGCACAACATCAAATACATCTTCGAGCGATAACCAACCAGCGATCGCTGCAACCGTCCACATCGCAGATGGAAAATTTGAACCACGAGAAACCGACATCGAAGTGGGCGGCTCAGTGATGTGGATCAACGACGATGTCGCATCCCACGACCTGAAATTTGTGGCACCCAACAAACTCCACTCCGGCACCATCAAGCCGGCGGGTTCGTGGATTCAAACCTTCACTTCGGCGGGAAACTACGACTATTACTGCGATTTCCATAACTCCATGAAGGGCTCTGTGGTCGTCCGGCCCGCGCCGTGACAGACTGAACGGGCGATGGTGAGCCGGTTGGGTGACCGCGGGCCGGCTTGACCGGTTCGAGGAAAGTCGGGGCTCCAAAGGGCAAGGTGCTGGCTTACAACCAGTCGGAGTGATCCGCAGGAAAGTGCAACAGAAAGCAAACCGCCGATGGCCCGGGCAACCGGGCACAGGCAAGGGTGAAACGGTGCGGTAAGAGCGCACCAGCATTCGGAGCGATTCGGATGGCTATGTAAACCCCACCTGGAGCAAGGCCGAGCGTCGGGATTGACTGCCCGTCAGTTGTTTCGAAAGAGACAACACCCGCTGGTAGGCCGCACAGATGGATGGTCACACAGGCGCCGGGAGGCGCTGGACAAAACCCCGCTTACAGA
>CANGMY010000077.1 GCA_947455015.1 Microthrixaceae bacterium
AGGACCTCAAGCAGGATTCTGTCGTCCATGGGGTCGACGGTAGCCTGACCCCCGTGGCGATCATCGACGTTCCCGGCTTCATTGCTGATCTCAAGGACCACGCGGTCGATCATGCCTTCCATGTGCATGACGAGCGGCACTTCATTGAGACCTATTCCATGCGCCAAGCCTGGGAGATTGACCTCCACCCCGAAGACGCGTGCGGTGGCCCGCTTGATCTCCATCTTTCGCTCGAGGTCGACCCCAGGATCATGATCGGGTTCGAGGACAAGATGCTTTCGATTCCCGAAGGCGACGATCCGATTGAAGGGTTTTCCTTCCCACTCGCGTTCACGTGGACACTCCCCCCGCTTCGCTACCCACCCGACCTGTTGGTGCTTGCCACCGAACTCGCCGGCATGGGCGGTATTGAGTTGCCTCTTGAGGTATCGGCGATCGATTCATTCGCGTCAGTCACCGATGCACCGGAACGCAGCCTGACAATCATTTCGCGCATCGAAGTTGGACTCGACCGCATCTATCTCGGCCAAGAGCAAATGTGCGATGTGCTCGACACGTGCCACAACGTCAGCATCTGGCTTCTCGACCGAGCAGCAATCTGGCTCGGCGAAGACTGACTAGTTCTTCCGCAATTCAAGAACACAGTTCCACGTCGCGACTTCACGCAAGCCCGGAACTTTCATAATGATGCGAGCCCACGGCCAGTAACGCGGGTACGCAGTTACGAGTTGAAAACCGTCACGTTCGCTGACCCAACGGAGCGTCGCACCGATCATTGTCGGGAACACCGTGACAAGTGGAAGGTTCCGGCCCTTCGGTTCGCCGAAGAGTCGTCGCCAAACGCGGATGCTTCGTTCAGGTCCGAGATAGTGCAGGGGCGCAACTGCATGTCCACCCCATGGTGAATACCAATTGGTCCAGCTCACATAGGACCAGCCGCCGGGCACCAGCACGCGCTGAATCTCCGCGAGCACACCTCCTGGATCGGGGGTGTGCTCAAGCACGTTTGAACACACGACGGCGTCGAATGAGCAGTCTGAGAATGCGAGGCAAGTTCCGTCAGAAACCAAAGGGCGACGCAACTGCGCTTTCGATCGCAGCAATTCATCGAGATCAATTTCTACCGAAACGACTTTCGCTCCAGCACGCTCAAGTTCCGCTGAATAGGCACCCGGCCCGCAGCCCAAATCAAGAACTCGCAAGCCGTCGACAGGACCGGGCAATTGGGCAACCGCTCGCTGGGCAAGCGCATCGCCAAATTCCACGCTACGTCCGCGGTCCTTCGCAAAGAGTCGCAGAATTTCGACCGCTGAAGGAGCGGTAGTTCCTGAAGACGCCATCGCTAATACATCCCCTCACCAGGAACATGCCCAAGCGGACGAGCAAACTTCTCGAGGCCAACTGTTCGCAGGAGCCTCACGAATGCATTCCGAACGAACCACGGAAGCGAAGCTGCATGGAGGGCGAAATTCCGAAGGACTCCAAACGGGCCAAGGTTGACGCGTTCATACATCGCAAGCGAACGCGCTCGACCTACATAGCGCCAACGCCGCGACAGCGAAAGATGACGAAGGACGGCAAGAGTCACGAACAACGAGTTGTAGACATCGTGAATGAACATCTCTCCGCCATCAACGACTCGACCACCCCAGCGGGTGATGTCGTCTGATGCCGGTGCATAGCCATGGGCGCCATCGATATAGAGAAAGTCAATCGGACCTTCAACCAGACCTGATGCAAGATTGCTGAATTCACGAGCATGTGTGACCCGCTCAACGACTCCAGCCTCGGTGAGGTTGGCGATGAATGCATCGTGGTCTGCCTGACCATCTTCAGCGACACCATCCCACTCGCCAGGACCTCGATCGTTTCCAGCATGAGGATCGATGGCAACAACAGTGACCGACGAGTCCGCGGAGCGGGCCAAAACCGCAGCTGACTTTCCTTGGAAACTGCCGATCTCAACGATCTGGCCACCGGCGTTTACCCGTTCGGCGGCATTCCACAACGCCTTGCCCTGCGCCTCGCGCATCCACCCTTGCCAACCCTTGACGATCTCCCATGTGGTTTCCCACTCATACGGCGAATGCACCGGGGCAACCCCATTTTCGTTGAGCGGCTTCGGTTCTGAGCCAAGAATTCGGTAGCCATAACGCGAGGAAATTGGCGAGTTACTGACCGACAGAAACAGCGACGTCAACTTTCCCTGCTCTTTGATCCATGCGTCATCGCGACGAATTGGCCGGGACTGACCATCGAAACGATTCGGGTTGCCCCAAACCGTGTGCGTTGGGCCTGGCGTGAACATCAGTCCGTCGAGGACACCGGTGAGGTCGAGGTCTTCTTCCATAAAGTCGGCAATCGTTGCTAACGACTTCTGTGGATTGGCAACGAAATCCTCGTAGCGGACCCTCAAGTAACGACCGGGCTCGTCGCGCCAGAAACGTTCGGCTGCGAGATTCGAAACGTTGAAATAGCCCGTCACCTTCAGCGGGCCACGTCGTTCCATATCGACGGCGTCTCGATGACCCGTCTCGGAACGTCGACGGGACCAACTCTGCCCAATAGCTCGAGGATCACGAACGAGGTGAAGGAATCTGATGTCGAGGTCAGTGCGCTCTCGAAGGATGAGGCTGTAGTGCGGCTCTTTCGATGAATCGACAAAGACTCGGCAGCCGGTGACTTCTCCGACTGCGTTGTAGAGGTTCTCAACGACAGACGGGAACTCTTCTAGTGAGTCAAGGCGACGGTTCGTTTCTCCGGGAACAGCCATGAGTGGCAGGTGAATCGACCAAAACCGACGACGAAGATCAACCATTCGTTGCGCGTCAATCGGCGACTCTTGATCAACCAACGCAAGTACTGGCGCCCACACTTCGCAATCGTGAAGCTCAGATCCGCATGCACAGAGGCCTCCGCCAACAAGACCGTGGCGCCAAAGAAATGCCAACTCCCCGCCGGAGAACCAGCCGGGGGCACTGCCGAGGATGCGGTCGAGGAGCGTGCTCCCCGTTCGGCCCGTGCCGCCGATGTACAGGACCTTCATATGTTGAATCTACTGCCCGGGCTGAGGGCGAGGAATGACGATCGAAATCACTGCAATCACCAAAAGCAGTCCGAGTTCATTCGCAACCGGCCGACGCTGAACGAAAACGAAGCCAGTCCTGAGCGCTGCCTCAAAAAGCACGGCGATCACCATCGCCCCGAGTACGCAAAGCGCGTTCACTACGAGTGCCTTTGTGCCGAATCGAGCGATGACCACACAGGCGATTGCAAAAAGAATCCCCCACCATTTTGCGATGAGGAAACCCGAAAGCAGGATCGCAAGATCAGGCAGACGTTGTTTCAGAATCTCACGCAGGTTCACGACGCCTCCAAAGCAGAAGCACGAAGCACGCAAGAACGGCAACCGCAGCAATTGCCATTGCGATCCGATACATCTTTTGAGGACGGAACGTAATCGTGGCGGTCACCGCATCGCCTCGGGCAACGGACCAACCCATCTCGCCATTGAGCAAAAGAAAGTCAGCGGTACGTCCCTGCGCGTCCATCGACCAACCCGGATGCGCTGGCAGCAACATCGACAGCCATCCAGCATCGGCAGGAATCGAGACCCGGTGTTGTGATGCGGAAACTCGTTGCGAGTCAACTGGGGCAACAACGTTCGGCGCCACTTCAGCAACGGGAGAAAATCCGAAAGCCGAAAAACTGGCCGTCGGTGTTCCGAGGGCAACGACTCGGTGTGTTCCAGCGCTCAGACGTACCGCTCCGCAACCCTCAAGCTTTGCCGTTCTGGTTTGGGAATCAAACGAGACAATTCGCGCAGCACTTCCCACGCCATCCATCGTCAACCAGTCGCGACACGAACGGTCAAGTGTGGCGTCATCAATTGATTTCGGAACCGCGATGCTTGCGGTGAAGCGATAGTCAGATGAAACCGGCACAGCAAATTCACGACGAAGGTACGTACTCTGCGATTCAGACTCTGAACGGGCGAACGCGAAGGTCGGAGTCACCGATGCTCCGAGGCGCTCTACATCAGTTGGAACGCGAACCCATGGCGTGAGATCAAGGGGGCCGTCGTGTCCAACTACCTCAATCTCTTGGAATCCAAACTTGCCCTCCACACCATTGGTTTCGGTGATGCGAATCCTGAGGGACTTGACTTCCGCTCCCAGCGAAGCACGCCCAATAGAGCCTTCGAAGACAATCGGAGTGACCGAAGTTTTTCCATCGACACCGGTCGCTTCCACATCAGCTCCAGTGATCTGGGCTGTATCGAAATCAGTCCGCGTGACTACGACGCGATCTACGAATGTCGGATTCTTGAGTTCGATGGAAACGAAACTGTCTTCGACAGGACTAACGGCGGTACTCACCCACCACGACGTTGCAGGATCGCCATCAAATGCCGCGGCTGCGGTGGTATCGATGCTCCATGAATTGACGCCGTAACCCGTCCTATTCGCAGAGATGCTCGTCGCATCGCCAAACTCAGCAACCGTTTGCGTTGATGCGTCCTTTGGGTCCAACACCAAAATCGGCCGAATCGATTTTTCGTCAACGGTCATGAGTGGCGATGTTGAGATTCGAGACCCACCCGCCACTGCCGATGCCACACGACGCGAACCATCCGTAACGACAACAGGTGCACCTTGGGTAACCAGAGTCGAGGCCTGGTTGTCGCTGAGGTCGGGAAGGAACGTTGTTGGCCTCCCAGTGAGCAGACCATTTGCGGCAAGTGGGTAAAGAGAGTCAGGACCACCACTCACAATGGACGGAGGGCTACTCGAGAAGGCGGCGTCAGGTGTTGGATTCTCGACTCCATAAACATCGACCATTGAATAGCCATTTACGTCGCGACCGAATTGTGCTGCGAGCGAAAGCCCGGGAGCAGAGCGAAGTTCCGCAAGCGGATCGATCGGGATCCCAGTTGCGAACACATCAAGATCATTTTGAACAAGCACCCACCGCACGCCGAGCCACTTCAGGATCGGGGTTACGGCGGCTGGGTCGATTTGATAATCAGTGATCAGCCGATCGAATGCCACCGTCGCATCTGCCAATTCGCCAGTTGTCGAAGGAATGGTCGATGCGGTGAGGACCATCGGATGCATGTAGGCGTCGAACAACGTGTCGTTCACTGACCCCCACTGATAGTTCGTCTGCGAAGTTGCAGGTAACACAAGGACCCGATCAGTCTCTGGCACGGATTCAAACCACGAAAACGCGTCTTTCCAGTAACTCGGAATTTCGGCAACGGAGAGTTGATCCCCGACGCGCGTTCCTTGCAGGAACGGAGAGACGCTCACGACGAACGACCCAAGGACAACGAAGAGTGCAGCGACCGTTACCACACGGCGCAAGTCGCGGTTCGTAAAGCGGTTCGAGATCCAAGCCAGTACGGCCATTGTTCCGCAAGTCGCAAGAATTGCAACTGCAAGAACGGCGATGGGCCCACCTTTGTAAGTGGTACGAAACGCTGCGGCCCCAGCAACTGAATCAAACGCCCAATGGAACGCATCTCCAATCGGCGACTGTGCCGGGCTATGCGCACCAATCATGACGAGCACGGAACCAGCGAGAAGAAACCCCCAGGTTCTGCGCAGAGGCGTTCGCTTCCACCCGAGCGCAACGATGGCCAGTGCAAGCGCAACGAACGTTGCGACAATGACGACCGGATTCGTCAAGTACGTCGAGGCACTTGGCGTTTCCGCCCCTTGGCCCCAACCGAAATAGGTCAACCATTTGCCCAACCCTCGCCAGGATTCGAATGACGAGGATGTTTTCGCGACGGTTTCGGGCAACTCCGTCGTTCCGAGATTTCGACTCACGGCCGGACTTGAGAGAGCCAGCACCATGAGCATTGGAGCACTGACGAGTGCTGTCAGAATCGTTGACGGCACACCAAACTTCAACAGCCCGCGCCACGTCGCGGAACCTTCGAAGATCAAGAAAACACCAAAGAGCGCGACCGGCACAAGGACAAAGAGCAACGAGGCTGTATTCAGCATCCCTACTGAAAACACAGCGAGAGCACTTGCGGCTGCGAATTTCAGTGTCCGAAGCCGATCACCGTTGCTTGCGCTGCGTACTCCGCCATAGGTAAACGCGACGAGCCAAGGCAACAGCGCCACAGGCAAAAAGAGACCCGAAGGCATGATCGCTTCGACTGAATAGGGATTGAAGGCATAAAGAAGCCCTGCGAGTAACGCCCATCCAGAACGCTCTGGCCAGATCCGCCGCCACAGGTACCACGCGCCGATACCTGCGATCGAAAGGTAGATCGACAGGGTGAGCCTTCCGATGAGCCACACAGGAAGACCAATCCACGCAAAGAACGATTGGATCGATCCCATTACTGGCGAGAAATATTGCAGCGGCACACCTGGCCCGCGAGTGTCGTCCCAAATCTGAAGATGTCGTGTCAGGAACTGCCACGGTGCAGCAATGTGCTCGAAGCGCGCGTCACGAAGGACAATTCCGCGGTGGAATGCGACCATTGCGATGACTGATAGAGCGACGATTAGCAGTGGTCCTGCGGCAACCTTGAGTCGAGTAGTAATCGCTTTTTGATTCATTGATGCAGCCGTTGAAACAACGTTTCGTATGCATCGACGGTTCGCTCCCACGTGAACGGCTCAGCCCACACAACAGCTGCTTTGCGGAGTCGGGCTGCTTCTTCAGGATCACGTGCCAGCGAAAGCAGTGCTTTACGCACCGACTCTTCATCACCGGGCTTGGTGGTGAGTCCGACTGATCCAACAACCTCGCGAACGCCGGGAAGACTTGAGGCCACAGGTACGCATCCACTCGCCATTCCTTC
>CANGMY010000078.1 GCA_947455015.1 Microthrixaceae bacterium
AGCGGATGCGCTGCTCGATCGGCCATGCCGTTGACTGCAGCGAGACCAGCAGCACCAGTGGTGAGCAACGGAATGTTGTGCTTGCCAGCGGCAGCGCGGATATGTGCACCATCGGCGCGTGGGCCTCGACCTCGCGGTGAGTTGACGACAAGCACGACCTCGCCGCTTTCAATGAGATCAACCGCGTCCTGTCCGTCGGGCTCGCCGATCTTTGCGACCACTGTCTCGACTTCGATGCCGTTGCGAGTCAAATGCTCGGCGGTACCTGAAGTTGCAGCGATCGAGAATCCGAGTTCGCGGAATCGCTGTGCGGTCTTCACACCAACCTCTTTGTCTCGATCAGCGAGAGAGAGAAACACTGTTCCTGATGTCGGGAGGTTCGTACCCGCAGCCAACTGGCTCTTCGCGAATGCAAGTCCGAAGGTGAGGTCGATACCCATGACTTCACCAGTGGATCGCATTTCTGGTCCGAGGAGTGCATCTGCCTCGGGGAAACGACTGAACGGAAGCACCGCTTCCTTTACTGCGATGTGATCGCCTTGCACTGGTTCCGACAACAACCCTTCAGCACGCAGTTCGGTGAGCGTCGCGCCGAGCATCACACGTGCTGCCACCTTGGCTAAAGGAACACCGGTGGCCTTTGCCACGAATGGAACTGTGCGGCTGGCACGCGGATTGGCCTCGATCACGAAGACCTGGCCGCTCTTCACTGCGTACTGGACGTTCAGCAAACCGATGACTCCGAGCGCATCAGCGATACGGCGGCTGTAATCGGTCAGTACCGCCATGGTTTCGGCAGACAGCGAATAGGGAGGAATCACGCAAGCGGAGTCGCCCGAATGCACGCCGGCTTCTTCGACGTGTTCCATGATTCCGCCGATGACGAAATCGCCATTGACGTCGCGAATGGAGTCGACGTCGACTTCAGTGGCGTCTTCAAGGAACCGATCGACGAGAACCGGACGTTCGGCGGAAAGTCCACCTTCTTTACCAAGACTTCCGAAGGTTGCGAGTTGTGCCATTGCGACGCGAAGACCTTCGTCGTCGTACACGATTTCCATTGCTCGGCCGCCGAGCACGTAACTGGGACGAACGAGAACCGGGTAACCGATTCGTGACGTGATCGTTAGCGCAGCATCGATGTCGGCCGCAGTGCCGCCAGCCGGCTGTGGAATCTCAAGTCGGGCACACAGCGCGTTCCAGAGTTCGCGATCTTCCGCTGCATCAATCGAAGCAGGCGAGGTGCCAGCAATAAGTTCAACGGGAAGCGTGTTCGACAGTTTGAGCGGCGTCTGTCCACCAAGAGAAACGATGACTCCGACTGGCTTTTCCGCATCGATGACGTTCATGACGTCTTCATGAGTGAGTGGTTCGAAGTACAAACGATCGCTGGTGTCGTAATCGGTTGAAACTGTTTCGGGATTGCAATTCACCATGATGGTTTCGAAACCAGCATCGCGAAGCGCAAACGATGCGTGCACGCAGCAGTAGTCGAACTCAATTCCCTGACCGATTCGGTTCGGACCTGACCCAAGGATGACAACCTTCTTGCGGTCTGACGGTGCGACCTCGTCGGTGTCTTCCCAAGTTGAATAGTGATACGGCGTCTTCGCATCGAACTCAGCGGCACAGGTGTCAACGGTCTTGTAGGTGGGCACAACGCCAAGCTCAAGGCGACGTGAACGGACCTCGGCTTCGGTGCTGCCCCACAACCACGCGAGCTGTGCGTCGGAGAAGCCCAGTCGCTTCGCGCGCTTCCATCCAGTGCGAGTCAGGTCGTGAAATCCGACCTCAGCGAGGTGGGCGCGCTCTTCAGTGATCGCACTCATCTGATCGAGGAACCAAGGATCGACCTTTGTTGCGGCGTAGACCTCGTCAATTGACTTGCCGCGACGCATCGCGGCCTCGAGTTGGAAGATCCGTTCCGGAGTTCCGATGCAGGCCTGAGCAAGAAGTTCATCGATGGGCATGTCGTCGTAGGCCGCTTCGCCTGGATCGCAGTTGAGTCCAAGCCGACCTTGTTCAAGCGATCGAAGTCCCTTTTGTAGCGATTCGGGAAAGGTGCGGCCAATAGCCATGACTTCGCCAACCGATTGCATCTGCGTTCCGAGGACACCGCTCGTGCCAGGGAACTTTTCGAACGCCCATCGCGGAATCTTCGTTACGACATAATCAATTGTGGGTTCGAACGACGCCGGAGTCATCTTGGTGATGTCGTTCGGAATTTCATCGAGTGTGTACCCAACGGCGAGTCGTGCCGCGATCTTTGCGATCGGGAAACCAGTGGCTTTCGAGGCCAACGCCGAGGAACGCGACACTCGCGGATTCATCTCGATGACGACCATGTCGCCGTTCTCGGGATTCACTGCGAACTGGACGTTGGAACCGCCCGTTTCGACGCCAACTCGGCGCATGACAGCAAACGCCGCATCGCGCATTAGTTGGTATTCGTAATCGGAAAGCGTTTGTGCCGGAGCGACGGTGATGGAGTCTCCGGTATGCACGCCCATGGGGTCGACATTTTCGATCGAACATACAATCACGCAGTTGTCGGCGTGATCGCGCATGACTTCGAGTTCGTATTCTTTCCATCCGGCAATCGACTGCTCAACCAGAATTTCGGAGATGGGGCTGGACTCAAGTCCGTACGCCGCAATCTTTTCGAACTCCTCCATGTTTGAGGCGATGCCAGTTCCGCGACCGCCCAAGATGTAGGCGGGACGGATGACCGCTGGAAGACCGATGGAACCGACGACATCCATCGCTTCTTCAAGCGTGTGAGCGGTTGCCGAGATCGGCGTGGCCAAACCAATTTCTGCCATCGCCCGCTTGAAGAGTTCACGATCTTCCGCAGTTGCGATCGCAAGTGCATCGGCGCCGATCATTTCGACGTTGTACTGCGCGAGCACACCGGCTTCTTCAAGTGCCATTGCCAGATTGAGTGCGGTCTGTCCGCCGAGCGTTGGGAGTATCGCGTCGGGACGCTCACGTTCAATGATCCGAGTAAGAACTTCAAGATCAAGCGGCTCGATGTACGTGGCATCGGCAAAGTCGGGATCGGTCATGATCGTCGCCGGATTCGAGTTGGCGAGCACGACCCGGTATCCCTCTTGACGAAGGATGCGACACGCCTGCGTGCCGGAGTAATCGAATTCGCAGGCCTGACCAATAACGATCGGACCCGAACCGATCAGCAGAATGGTTTCGATGTCAGTACGGCGTGGCATCAGTTGGTTCCCTTCACGGAATCCATGAGTTCATCGAACATGGTGAACAAGTACGCGGCATCGTGCGGACCCGGCCCCGCTTCGGGGTGGTACTGCACACTGAATGCAGGAATATCGAGGCAGCGAAGTCCTTCGACCACACCATCGTTGAGGTTTCTGTGTGTGACCTCAACCTTCGGACCGATCGAGCCGTCGTCGACTGCATAGTTGTGGTTCTGACTCGTGATCTCGACCGTTCCGGTTTCGAGACGGCAGACCGGGTGGTTGCCGCCGTGATGACCGAACGGAAGTTTGTAGGTTTCGGCGCCAAGCGCTGTTGCGAGCAACTGATGCCCGAGGCAGATGCCAAAGATCGGAACTTCGCCGAGCAACCCGTCGATGATTTGCGGGGCGCCAACCACCGCGGCGGGATCACCCGGACCATTCGAAAGAAACACGCCATCGGGATTGCGAGCGAGGACTTCAGACGCTGGTGTGTCGGCGGGAACTACTTCGACAGTTGCGATGCCCGAGAGATGACGAAGGATCGTGGTCTTGATGCCAAAGTCGTAGGCCACAACGCGCTTTGGGGTTCGACCGTCGGTACCGGTGAAGGCGAACTCATACGGCGATGCGCAGGTCACTGAGCTGACGAGATCAATACCACTGGTTCCATGCTCAGCCTTTGCAGCGGCCAGCAACGCCGATTCCGATGCAGTACCGAACGCGCCGGGCATGGCTCCAAGGTCGCGGATGTGTCGGGTGAGTCGGCGAGTATCGATGCCGGCAATGCCAGGAACACCGGCCTTCTGAAGGAACGATTCGAGATCGCCTTCGGCACGCCAGTTACTGCGGCGACGGGCCATGTCGCGAATGATGATGCCGCGGGTGAATGGTCGACGTGATTCGTCGTCGAACGAAGTGACCCCATAGTTGCCGATGTGGGGATAGGTGAACGTAATGAGCTGACCGGCGTAGGAAGGATCGGTGATGATCTCCTGATAGCCCGTGAGCGCGGTGTTGAACACAACTTCACCGGAGGTAACGCCGTCGTCGCGTCGAGCGCCGATTGCTTCACCTTCAAATACTGTGCCGTCGGCGAGAACCAGCAGTGCTTCTTCGATACCACTCATCGTTGTGCCTCTCCGTCGAACACAGTGGGGACGCCGCACAGAAGTGTGTAGCGAACCTTGCCGCGCACGACGCGCCCCGCGTAGGGCGTGTTGTCGGATTTACTTGCAAGTGCTGCTGGGTCCACAGTCCATTCGAGCGCCGGATCGAAGATCACGAGATGCGCAGGCGCTTCGGCTTCGATGGTTCGGCCATGAATGTCGTCGATGCGAGCGATCGCCGCTGGGTTCCAGGACATCTTCGCCATGAATTCGGTCATCGTGAGGATTCCGGGTTCGACTAATTCGGTGATTCCAAGCGCGAGTGCGGTTTCGAGCCCAAGCATTCCGCACGGAGCGTGATCGAACGGAGCTTCCTTCACATCGGACGTGTGCGGAGCGTGATCGGTCGCGATGGCATCGATTGTGCCGTCGGCAAGACCGGCCTTTACGGCTGCGACATCTTCTGCGCTTCGCAGAGGAGGATTCACTTTAAAGACGGGGTCGTACGACGCGACTTCAGCGTGAGTAAGCGTGAAGTGATGCGGCGTTGCTTCAGCGGTGACGTTGAGGCCGCGAGCCTTTGCATCGCGAACCAACGCGACCGCGCCAGCGGTGGACAGATGCTGAAAGTGCACCGCCATTCCGGTGAGTCGTGAAAGGGCAATGTCTCGGAAGACCATGAGTTCTTCGGCTTCGGCGGGAATGCCGGGGATGCCCAAGCGACTCGACCACTCGCCTTCGTGCATATGGCCGCCCTGACTGAGCGCCTCGACCTCGCAGTGTTGGGCGAGCACAACAGGCTCAGGCAAACCTGACGCGTATTCGAGCGCCCGCCGCATAAGTCGGTCGTCCTGCACGCCACACCCATCGTCGGTGAAGATGCGGACACCGGCTGCAGCGAGTTCGGCCATGGGTGACAACGCATCGCCTTCGCGGCCGATCGTGATCGACCCGGAGGATCGAACATCACACAGGCCCGCAGCGATTCCGGCATCGAGAACCTGGCGAACGACCGCAACCGAATCGATCGTTGGTTCGGTGTTCGGCATTGCGACAATTGCGGTGTACCCGCCAAGTGCCGCCGCCCGACTGCCAGTTTCAATCGTTTCGGCTTCTTCACGACCCGGCTCGCGCAGGTGGGTATGAATATCGACAAACCCAGGAGCAACAACGCATCCGGCGGCATCGATGACGGGCGCATCGGCCAAACCGAGAGTTTTGAGATCAAGTGCAGTTCCGACTGCAGCGATTGTCCCGTCGGGCCGCACCGCAACATCGGCGACTCGTTCCCCGGTTCGGTCGACAACGAGGCCGCCGGTGATGATCCATCCTGCTGACTCGGACACTGTTGCCTTTCGGTCGGTTGCGTTCAGTTGTTCAGACATCGGCTTCGCCTCCCCATGTGGTTCCGCTTCCAAGAAGCAAGAACAACACCGCCATGCGAACGGCGACGCCGTTGCGGACCTGGTCGACAATCACGGTGTTGGGGTGGTCAGCTACTGCCGCGTCGATTTCGACACCGCGGTTCATCGGGCCTGGGTGCATGATCAGTGCGTGATCAGGCAGCAACTCGGCTCGCTTTTCGTTGAGCCCGAATCGATTGCTGTATTCGCGGATGCTGGGAATGAGCGCTTCGGTCATGCGTTCACGTTGCATGCGCAGCAAGTAACAGACATCGACCGTCGGTAACACCGCGTCGATGTCTGTACTGACCTTGACGGGCCAACCTTCGAGACTGGGCGGCAGCAACGTTGGTGGCGCAACGAGCGTGACATCGGCACCGAGCGCAGTAAACGCGGCAACGTTGCTGCGAGCGACGCGGGAGTGGCGAATATCGCCGACGATTGCGATTCGCTTTCCAGCGATATCACCGAAGCGCTGACGAATTGTGTAGCAATCGAGCAGTGCCTGGGTGGGATGTTCGTGCCATCCGTCGCCAGCATTGATCACTGCGCTGGTCGCCCACTGAGCTACCTGGCGAGGGACGCCCGCCGATGCGTGACGAACAACGATCGCGTCGACGCCCATTGCTTCGATGGTTTCGATGGTGTCGCGAAGCGATTCGCCCTTCTTGACTGAAGAGGTGCTCACGCTGAAGTTCATGGTGTCGGCCGAAAGCCGCTTCGCTGCAGTCTCGAAACTGAGTCGTGTGCGAGTGGAGTCTTCGAAGAAGAGTGAGACAACCGTTCGACCGCGAAGCGCAGGGACCTTGGGGATGGTTCGTTCACTGACTTCGACAAAGGAATCGGTGAGCGTCATGACTTCGCCGATACCGGCGGCGACATCGGGGCCCAAGTCGGCGATGGAAAGAAGGTTGCGCATGCGACCGTGTCGAGGATTGCTGACTGGTCGACTCACTTGACCATCTCCCCGAGATCGACACCGTCGGCGGTGACATCGACGGCCTCGTCGCGCCGCGTGGGGAGGTTCTTGCCGACGAAGTCGG
>CANGMY010000079.1 GCA_947455015.1 Microthrixaceae bacterium
ATGTCGAGGATTGGCATGTGCTTGAGCCACAACGAATAGACGGTGGTGAGCGCGAGATAGGCCAAGATCGTGAAACCAAAGTCGCGGCGAATGAGAAATGCGCCGCTGATAGCGACGGCAAGCAGCACGATGGCAAGTACGTAGGCGAGACCAACCGGAACAATGCCAGCGGCGATTGGGCGATTCTTTTTGACCGGGTGTCGACGGTCGGACTCGATGTCCATCGCATCGTTGAGGAGGTAGGTGGCACTGGCTGCAGCGCAGAAGCAGCCGAACGCGCCGAGTGCGTGCAAGTCGGTGTCGCGATTGTCGAAAAGTCCCGCCGCGACTGGGGCAGCAAAGACGAGGACGTTCTTGATCCACTGCTTTGGACGCAGTTCGCGGACGATGCCTCCGAGAAGCGAAGGGCGGGGGGAGGTTGCAGTTGTCATTTCACCCAGCGCTGATCTTCCGCCAGATCGGACGGGGAAGGTGGCGAAGCATGGTGAACAGAATCGACATGATCGGCGGCGCCCAGATGATTTCTTTGTTCTTCTGAAGGCCGTTGATGACGGCATCGGCGATTTTGTCGGGAGTCGTCGCAAACGGAGCGGGTTTCAAGCCTTCGGTCATTTGTGTGTGCACGAATCCTGGTCGAACAACAACACAGCGAACACCGGTGCCGACGAGTGAATCTCCGAGACCCTGTGCGAATGCATCCATTCCGGCTTTGGTTGATCCGTACACAAAGTTGTCGGCACGGGCACGAACGCCGGCGACAGAAGTGATGGCCAGAATCGTTCCGTGTCCCTGTGTGCGCAGCTTGGCCGCAGCGGCGAGACCACTGGACACTGCACCGACGTAATTGGCGCTTGCTGCTTGGGCGGCGGCGACTGGATCGGCATTGAACTCGGTCTGCTCACCCAATACGCCGAAGGCGAGGATGACCATGTCGAGATCACCGATTCGTTCGGCGGCGGCATCGATGACCTTGGCGTGAGAAGCGGGGTCGAGTGCATCGAACACGATGGTGTCGGCATCGACGCCGGCGGAGCGGAGACGATTGAGGGTCGAGGTCGCCGAGGCGGGGGAGCGAACGCCGAGAACGACCTTCTTGCAGCGGCTGGCCACAAGCCGGTCGACGATGGCCAAAGCGATTTCGGAGTTTCCTCCGAGAACCAGTACCGATTGCACCGAACCCAAAGCGTCGCGCATGTGTGTCGTTCCTCTTCCAGGGTCACGGGCCGTCTGGTCAAGGTTAGACGGCGACCACCGAAGTGCCGGGAGCAATGGCCTCGGCCCTTCGTAGACTCCTCCGATGCCGCCGTTTCGACTCGTTTCTGATTTTCAGCCTGCCGGCGATCAGCCCAAGGCGATTGAGGAACTGACGGCGAGTATCGAAGCGGGAAATCGGTTCCAAACGCTGCTCGGCATTACTGGTTCGGGTAAGAGCGCAACCATTGCGTGGACGATCGAGAAGTTGCAGCGGCCCACATTGGTGATGGCGCCGAATAAATCGTTGGCCGCGCAGCTGGCCAATGAGTTCCGGGAGTTCTTCCCCGAGAATCGAGTCGAGTACTTCGTCTCTTATTACGACTACTACCAACCCGAGGCCTACATGCCGGCCTCCGATACCTACATCGAGAAGGACTCGTCGGTAAATGACGAGATCGAGCGGCTGCGTCACGCTGCGACTTCGGCGCTGTTGACTCGCCGAGACACGATCGTGGTTGCGTCGGTGTCGTGTATTTACGGCCTCGGTAATCCCGAGGAATACGCCGACCAAATGTTGGTGATTCGTCAGGGCGAGACCCACGAACAGCGAGCCATCTTGGGTCGTCTTGTCGACATGCAGTACGAACGCAACGACATGAACCTCATTCGCGGAAAGTTTCGTGTCCGTGGCGACACCATCGAAATTCATCCGGCATACGACGAAACTGCAATTCGCATCGAACTTTTCGGTGACGACATTGAACGAATCATCGTTGTCGACCCGCTCACTGGCGAAAAGGTCACCGAACTCGAAGAACTCGTTGTGTTCCCGGCCACGCATTACGCCGCAAGCGATGAGCGCATGCGCACGGCTATGACACGCATTGAAGCCGAGCTGCAGCAGCAACTGGCAAAGTTCGAAGGCGAAAACAAACTGCTTGAAGCGCAGCGTTTGCGTATGCGCACGCAGTACGACCTCGAGATGATGGCGGAACTTGGATTCTGCAACGGCATCGAGAACTACTCGGCCCATATCGACGGTCGTGAACCTGGGGAGGCGCCATACACGCTTCTCGACTATTTCCCCGACGACTTCCTTGTGGTCATGGACGAAAGCCATCAGGCCGTTCCTCAGGTGCGTGGCCAGTACGCCGGCGACCGTTCTCGTAAACAGACCCTCATCGAGCACGGATTCCGGCTTCCTTCGGCAGCGGACAACCGCCCGCTCACTTTTGACGAGGTCATGGGCCGCATCGGTCAGGTGGTGTTCCTCTCTGCGACGCCGGGGCCATTCGAACTCGAGAACTCTTCAGCCATCGTCGAGCAGGTCGTGCGTCCGACTGGCCTCGTCGATCCCGAGATCATCGTGAAGCCCACGAAGGGGCAGATCGACGACCTCATCGAACAGATCAACAAGCGCGTCACCAACGGCGATCGTGTGCTGGTCACAACGCTCACCAAGAAGATGTCCGAGGATCTCACCGACTATCTCCTCGAACTCGGCGTGAAGGTTCGCTATCTCCACAGCGAAGTCGACACGATCGAACGCATCGAGATTCTCCGTGACCTTCGCCTCGGCGAATTCGATGTGTTGATCGGCATCAACCTCCTTCGTGAAGGTCTCGATCTTCCCGAAGTGTCTTTGGTCGCAATTCTCGACGCCGACAAGGAAGGTTTCCTCCGTTCGGAAACTGCTCTTGTTCAGACCATCGGACGTGCTGCTCGAAATGTCGACGGTCAGGTCATCATGTACGCCGACAAGATCACTGATTCCATGCAGCGGGCCATTTCCGAAACGAATCGTCGTCGTGGCCTGCAAGAGGCCTACAACAAAGAACACGGCATCAACCCGCAAACCATTCGCAAGGCCGTCACCGACATCCTCGCGACACTTCGGGGAACTTCAGGCGCTCCGGTTCCCGGAAATGGCAAACGATCAACTGCTCGCGACAAGGTGCGCTCGAATCTTGCTGAACTGCCGGCCGATGAACTTGGTCGTTTGGTGCTCACCCTCGAGGAAGAGATGAAGGAAGCAGCGGCCGACCTTCGATTCGAATACGCGGCTCGACTCCGAGACGAAATCAAGGAACTGCGTCGAGAACTTCGCGAAGTGGGCTGAACCTCCGCTTCGAGCATCGTTCTGATTCGGGGCGACAGTAGGCTCCCGCCGTGGATCAACTGGTCATTCGTGGTGCCCGAGAGCACAACCTTCGTAACGTCTCAATCGAACTTCCCCGAGACCGCCTCATTGTTTTCACCGGCCTTTCTGGTTCGGGTAAATCCTCATTGGCCTTTGACACGATCTACGCCGAAGGCCAGCGCCGCTACGTCGAGTCGTTGTCGGCCTATGCCCGTCAGTTCCTCGGTCAGATGGATAAGCCCGATGTCGATTTCATCGAGGGCTTATCGCCCGCGATTTCGATCGATCAGAAGTCGGCCTCTCGCAACCCCCGTTCGACCGTCGGAACCATTACCGAGGTCTACGACTACCTCCGACTGCTCTATGCCCGCATCGGCGTTCCGCATTGTCCTGTCGACGGGTCGGTCATTAAGCGTCAGACCCCGCAACAGATCGTCGATCGAGTCCTTGAACTTCCCGATGGCACCAAGTTCCAGGTGCTGGCCCCAGTAGTGCGCGGCCGTAAGGGCACCTACGACACGCTGCTTGCCGACTTGGCATCGCAGGGCTTTGCCCGAGCCATCATCGACGGCGAACTGCACGAACTCACTGACAAGATCGAACTTGCTCGTTATGAGCAACACACCATCCAGATCGTGGTCGACCGCCTTGTGAAGAAGGCCGGCATCGATCGCCGCCTCACCGACTCACTCGAAACTGCTCTGCGCATTGCCGAAGGCGTTGCCGAAGTGCAGATCGTGGGCGGGGGAGACGATTCCGGTCTCGACGACGAAATCCTCACGTTCTCCCAGCACCTCGGTTGTCCGAGTTGTGGTCTGAGTTATGAAGAGCTCGCTCCTCGAAACTTTTCGTTCAACTCGCCGTATGGCGCGTGTGAACACTGCGATGGTTTGGGCACGAAGTTCGAAGTCGATGCTGAACTCGTCATCCCAAACCCCGACCTGAGCGTGTCTGAAGGCGCACTCGCTCCGTGGGCCACCGCCCGCACGCAGTATTTCGGACGGCTCCTCGAGTCGGTGTGCGATGTCTACGAAATCGATCCCGATGTTCCGTTCAACAGACTTCCGAAGAAGCAACAGAAACTGCTGCTGCAGGGAACGGGCGCCACTGGTCGGGTACAGGTCCGCTACAAGAACCGCTATGGGCGCCAGCGTTCCTACGACGCGAAGTTTGAAGGCCTCGTTCCGTGGTTGCAGCGTCGCCATTCCGATGCGGAAAGCGATGCGCAGCGCGAGCAGATCGAGGGCTACATGCGCGAAGTTCCGTGCCCCGATTGCGAAGGTTCGCGTCTTGCTCCGTTCAGCCTTGGCGTAACGATCGATGGTCACTCGATTGCCGAGATCTGCGCCATGTCGATTGGCGATGCAGCCGCCTCGCTCAACGGATTGAAACTTTCTGAACGTGATCGCATGATCGCCGAGCGCGTGGTGAAGGAAATCAATGCACGTATGGGCTTCTTGCTCGACGTGGGTCTCGATTACCTCTCGTTGTCTCGTTCCGCAGCAACGCTTGCCGGTGGCGAAGCACAGCGGATCCGCCTTGCCTCGCAAATTGGTTCCGGTCTTGTGGGCGTGCTCTATGTGCTCGATGAACCGTCAATCGGTTTGCATCAACGTGACAATCGCCGTCTTATCGACACGCTCATTCGTCTGCGTGAACTGGGCAACACGGTGTTGGTCGTCGAACACGATGAAGACACCATCAAGGTCGCCGACTATGTCGTCGATATCGGTCCCGGTGCAGGCGAACACGGTGGCGACATCGTCTACGCCGGTCCAGTCAAGGGCTTGCTGAAATCGAAAGAATCGGTGACGGGTCAGTACTTGTCCGGCCGTCGTTCAATTCCGGTTCCCGAGATGCGCCGCTCTCCAGGCGCCGATCAACTCGTGGTGCGCGGTGCTCGCGAACACAACTTGAAGAACATCGACGTCGAATTCCCACTTCACACCTTCATCGCGGTGACTGGTGTGTCGGGTTCAGGGAAGTCGACGCTCGTCAACGACATCCTCCATCGCGCGCTCATGCAGAAGGTCTACGGATCAAAGACTCCGCCAGGCCTGCACAAGAGCGTCGACGGGATGGATCAAATCGACAAGGTCATCAACATCGATCAGTCGCCGATTGGTCGCACGCCGCGCTCGAACCCGGCCACCTACATCGGCGTGTTCGATCACATCCGCAAACTCTTCGCCCAAACTCACGAAGCGAAGGTTCGTGGGTACCTGCCCGGTCGGTTCTCGTTCAACGTGGCCGGCGGCCGCTGCGAAGCCTGCTCAGGTGACGGAACCATCAAAATTGAGATGCATTTCCTTCCCGATGTCTATGTGCCGTGCGAAGTGTGCAAGGGCGCTCGCTACAACCGCGACACGCTCGACATCACCTTCAAAGATCACAACATTTCTGACATCCTCAGCATGAGCTGCGAGGAGGGTGTCGAATTCTTCGCCAACCAGCCAGCAATTGCCCGTCATCTGCAGACCTTGGTTGATGTTGGTCTTGGCTATGTGCGTCTCGGCCAGCCGGCCACAACGCTTTCTGGTGGTGAGGCGCAACGCGTCAAGCTCGCCAGCGAACTCTCGAAGCGTTCAACAGGTCGAACCGTGTACATCCTCGATGAACCGACAACGGGCCTTCACTTCGAAGACATCCGCAAACTTCTTACGGTGCTCTCTCGTCTTGTTGATCAGGGCAACACGGTGTTGGTCATCGAACACAACCTCGATGTCATCAAGACTGCTGACTGGTTGATTGATCTTGGTCCCGAGGGCGGCAGCGGTGGAGGCTCGGTGCTCGTCGAAGGCACACCCGAAAAGGTGGCAGCAACCAAAAAGAGTTACACCGGACAGTTCCTGCGTCCGCTCTTGGGCATGGACTGACGAACAACTCGCCGAGCAGATGTTTGCTCAGGTGATTTGCAGCATGCGGTCGAGCGCGACCTTTGCCCACTCGGTGGTTTCGGGGTCAACCGTGATGCGATTGACGACCTTGCCGTTCACGAGGTTCTCGAGCACCCAGCACAGATGCGGTGCATCGATGCGGAACATTGTCGAGCACGGGCATACCAGCGGATCAAGCGACACAACGGTCTTATCGGGCGTCTCGTTGTTCAGTCGGTTCGTGAGATGGATCTCGGTACCAACGCCAATGACCGCGCCCACTGGTGCGTTCTCGATGGCACGAATGATGTAATCGGTCGAACCAACCTGATCGGCCAATTCGCACACATCGTGCGCGCATTCAGGATGCACAACCACGATGCCGTCGGGGTTTGCCTCGCGGAACGCCGCGATGTGCTCGGGGCGGAACCGCTGATGCACCGAGCAATGGCCCTTCCACAGAAGGAAGGTGGAGTCCTTCACGTCGGCTTCGGTCAACCCACCGTGTTCGCGTCGGGG
>CANGMY010000080.1 GCA_947455015.1 Microthrixaceae bacterium
ATTCAACGCAACCTGACACCCACCCAGACGAAACGATTGATCGTGTGGGCACTTGCCCTCGTCATCTTGGTTGTGGTGATCGTGCTGGCACTTCTGATCCTGCTCACCATTTGGCTGGTCAGGAAAGTGCGTCGTCGTTGATCCGCAACACACAGCGCACGAACTCGATTACCTCACGCGCCACGGATGCGTGAGGCTGGTTGATAGTTGGGACCAGCGGTTTCATCAACACGCTTGAGCAGGATTTCGCACGCTGGCTCAAATCGCTCCGCGAAGTCCAACGACGCCTTCTCGCCCAAAAGCTCCCAAGGAAGAGTTGTCAATCGATCCGTGTCATCTTCGATGCGTTGCCGAAGTTCGAGTCCTTCTTCCGTTACTGCTCCGTCGCGTAGAAGCCCGCGCGCGTCGAGACGTTCCGTACCGATCTGAATTTCCTCCGGGGTGCTACCCCGAGACGTCGGAAGCCATCCGTCTTCGTAGCCAAGCCACGCGTTGTGAAGAATCGATGCTTCGATTCCCGTCATCCCCGTCGCTGCGACAACTGCCCAATGGGTGTCACCTCGCCACTCGCGCACGCAATTCACCGCATGCCATCCAGAGAGCAACGAATCGTCGGGTCGCTCCATTTGCAAGTGCGAGGCAAAAAACACTCGTCCAGCTGTTGGGAGCTGTTCGACCACCGGCCACAACTGTGGCCCGAGTTCCTCGAGGGCCGGCACGATCTCTGGCGCGAACTCACGCAAACCTTCAACAACGGCTTCATTACGTGCCCGCCACACCGAATCGAAATCGGTCTTCGCCGCCACCAAGTCGAAGGTGAACGAAATCGCTTGCGAACTGATGGAACCAAACGCGGCCGTCACCGCATCGGGGCCGGCCGGTGAAAGAGGCGCACAACGCGCCGCGATATAACCAATTGCACCAGGTAGGCCAAGCGCTTCGAAGCGACGCACGGCGCCTGGATCCCAAAAGATCCAGCCAATCGTTGTTTGCACCGAACGGGAGTTCCGTCTTGCGATCGCGTTCCAATCAGGCATCTTCCGACGACCTCCCGCATTCCATGAGGAACGAACTCTAGAGACTCAAGATCCGCAACTTAGGAACATCGAACCTGTCGGACATTCGGACACGTCATCGAACGAACGAGTGCGCTGTAGTCGGGGATGAAACGTAGTTCTGCGCCGGGACGAAATCGCTCCTCGGTGCCAAGTACAAGATGATCGCTGCTTGCACCCCGATAGGTAATTCCTTCGGGCATCGCGAGACCGTCGGGGTCGGTGTCTTGTCGTCCGAGGGCAACGATCGTTTGCCATGCCCCCGAATCCCTTGTCGGGGCAGTTGAGCGCGGAAATGCTGATTGCGCCGATTGACCCCACGGTTCGGTTGGCTTGCGGCGCGACTCGATGACTTCGCCGATTAGGACAAACGAGTCCGCGTGGAGCCCGGCAAGCGGTTTCCGGTGCAGAGGTTCGCGCCCCAAAAGAATCGATTCTCCAAGACGCAGATCATTGATACGCCCGATTGGAGTACCACTCATCAACCAATCGAGATTGGCAGAGTTCCCGCCCGAGACAACATCAACCGCCACTGAATACTCGGCTTCAAGACGGTCTGCGATTTCCGAGAGTTCACCCATATTCACTGCATCGGGAATCACTCCGGTTCGGCAGGCGAGGTTTGCTCCAATCCCGGCAAATTGAAGGTGAGGAAGATCAAGAACACGTTTCAGCGCCGCATCCACTTCGTCGGGCATGAATCCTTCGCGAAGATCACCAAGTTCCACCATCAGAACAACGCCATGAACAACATCGAGCTCCACCGAAGACTTTGAGAGCAGTTCGATCGTTTCAATCTCACTATTCATTGAGATTTCTGCGGCTCGGACAACGCGCCCTGTCTGGCTGGGCATCGGAGAGCGAATCAAGACCGTCGTCGCTTGCACGCAATCAGTTCGAAGGCGTTCGATGTTGTCGATACGCGAGTCACCCAGAGCGGCAACTCCTGCCCCGACCAAGGCTCTTGCGATATCCGGACGTCCGCCGAATGCCTTCGTCACTGCAGTGACGCGGACTCCCTTTTCGGCCGATAACTCAACCAGGCTCGCTGCATTCGCAGCAATTTTCGAAAGATCAATTTCAATTCGAGGGGCGCTCAATGGACATCGAGCGACGCGCCCGGCTGAAGCGAAGGGAACGAAGCGAGAACCATCTCGACGAGGAGATCTCCCGATCGCCACAACGCGTCGGTTACCGGAATTCCGAGTTCTAATTCATAGAGCGCAATTGCTGCTTCAACATCATCGTCGCTCATTCCCTCGTGATTGATCGTCAGACCAATCACTTTTGTTTTCGCAAAGAGCTCAATGAGTTTGATTTCGCTCGCAGCAGTCGGCATTGGGAAATCCGGAAAATCACTTGCGCTTTTGCGAGTTGGAGCATGTTGCAGCACAACACCCTGCGGCTGACTGCCTCGAAGGATTGCTGTTGAACTCAAGTACGTCGGATGGCTGAGAGCTCCCTGCCCCTCAACGATGATCACATCAGGATCTTCGTTGTCGAAGGCGTCGAGAACGGCCGCTTCCAATTCCCCAGTAACGAATTGGGCCGGCACTGCATCAAGAGCAACGCCATAACGGGCGCCTTGAATTAGTCCGGTTTGACCAGTACTCACCATGACTGCGCGAATGCCATGGTCGTTCAGTGCTTTCGTCAGAATCGTTGCTGTCGTTCGCTTTCCAATCGCGCCATCGGTACCGAGTACTGCAATCCTCGGGCAAGTCACTTTCTGAATGCGTCCCGTGAACATTCGTAGGTCTTTCTTGGCGCGGGGCATACGAACATCAGTGATGAGTACCCCGGCAGCATGCGCAGCCGCGACAAATTCCGCATCTTCAGTGAGGAACTCATGGAGCCCGCTCACGATGTGAAGACCGCGCGCAACCGCATGAAGAATCACATTTCGTTCTTCTAGTGAGAGGAGACCACTTGTTGGCGCCAAGCCAACAATGAAAACGCCAGGGTTCCCGTTGCCGTGCGCCATGGCTTCATCAAGGTCTCCAACAACACGCACGCCATTGGGCACGCCGTCGAGCACCATCCCCGCATCTCGCTCATGACAGGTGCTGTCGATTACCGAGGCGATGACATACGTTTCGCTCTGACGGACAAGTCCATTCGCCGTCTTCCCATCGATCTTTCCGAAGTTCCCTTCGCAATACACAACTGCGACCGGTCGAACTGGAACATGACCAATGCCATCTCGAACCTCAGAGGAGGAAGACGTAGACATGACAATCCCTTCGTAAAGCCTCAGGGAGACGAAGAGAACGTTTCAACGAAAAAACAATCGATTGTCAAAAACGCAGTCCCCACAAGAAGCGGGTTTCTGCTTTGAGGGTACCGAGCGCTTTCCAGAATCGGTAGAGCATTCCGCTAGGAGCGCGATTCCCGCACCCCGGCTACACCCTCCCTGCACTCAATTTCGAAAATTCTGCGAGTTTCAGAGCACTTTTCGGAAGATCTTTGCCTTGCGATCGGTATACGGCGGATAGGCGATCGACGGATCCATTTTGGTTCCGCGCGTAAGCACCGGCTTCATGTGCTGGAACAAACGCACGCCAGATTTGCCGTGATACCCGCCCATGCCGCTTTCACCGATGCCACCAAAAGGGAGATTCGGATTGGAAAAATGCATGATCGTTCCGTTGACCGTGACACCACCAGCAGTTGTTCGATCAATGACATCAGCAGCAACTCGCTTATCGCCGGTAAAGACATAGAGCGCCAGGGGATGTGGATTCGCGTTGATATGTGCGATGGCCTCGTCGGTTGAAGCAACGTCCACGATCGGGAGCAGCGGTCCGAAGATCTCTTCTTTCATGATCTGTGCGTCGGGGTGAACATCGAGAAGCACCGTGGGAGCGATGTAACGCGTGGCCGCATCAGTCTCGCCGCCAATGACTGCGGTTCCGCCTTCCATCAGCGCTGAAACTCGGGCGAAGTGGTTCGGCGAAACAATCCGACCGTAACTTTCGCTCTCTTTCGGTTCTTCACCAAAAAATTCAGTGATCGCTTTGCCGAGCTCATCGACAAATCCGTCGCGTACTGATGAATTGACCATCACGTAATCCGGGGCGATACAGGTCTGCCCTGCGTTCAGCCACTTGCCCCATGCGACGCGTCGCGCCGCAACTCGCAAGTTTGCAGAAGCATCGATGATCACAGGGCTCTTACCGCCGAGTTCAAGAGTGACGGGAGTGAGGTTCTTGACGGCCGCCGCCATAACGATTCGGCCAACAGTTCCATTGCCTGTGTAGAAGATGTGGTCGAAATGTTGCTCAAGCAAATCGGTGGTTTCGGGAACTCCACCTTCGACAAGCGCAATCACTGACGAATCGAGGTACTTCGGTACCAATGACGCCAAGAGCGATGACGTGTTCGTCGTGACTTCTGATGGCTTCATCACCACTGCGTTACCGGCAGCGATGGCTCCAGCGACCGGGACCAAAAGAAGATGAACCGGATAGTTCCACGGCGCGATCACAAGAACAACGCCAACCGGTTCTGGGATCAAGCGAGACTTTCCCGGCATCGCAACGAGTGGCGTACCCACTCGTTCGGGCTTGTTCCACTTCTTCAGGTTCTTGATCATTGACTTCACCTCGCTCGTCACGAATGCGATGTCAGTGATGAACCCTTCGACGCGAGGCTTACCAAGATCTGCCGCAAGCGCGTCGAGGAACGCAGACTCGTTCTCCTCGAGCATCTTCACCATTTGCTCAAGTTGATGCTTGCGCCACGGCAACGGCCGTGTCACGCCCTTGTTGTAGGAGTTGCGAAGAGTTTCAGCCACAGAAGTCATGGGCGCATTCAAGCACCCATGACTCCCGGTGTCTTGCTCGATCGCAAATGCGTTACTTCGTCATGTACTGATGAAGGGCAGCGACGCCAGCCGCCGGATTCGAAGCATTGATGCCGTTTGCTCCCTGCTGGAACAAAGCGAGATAGCCGGCTTCGTCTTCGCCGTCACCATTTGGCCAAATCCAGTTCACGTAGCCAGCGGCCTTGGTCTTCTGCACGTAGTCCGGGGTGAACACAGGAGTTCCTTCGTACACCGGCGGAACCTGAAGGATCTTTTCCCACATTGGAATCGGGATGTTGCCCAAGACGTACTTCGTGAGCGCATCGAGGCCTGGTGACATCGCAACATCGGGCGCCAGAGCATGGAACTTCTCGACCACGGTGTCGTCGAACGATGTGACCACGACAGACTTCGTGCGATTCAACTGCGCGATTTCTTTGGCAAGTAGTTCGGCGGTGATGAACGCGTCAGCGCCCTTGCCCTTGATCTCGATATTGATCACGTAGTCGGGCCAACGCTCAGCAACTTCTGCAAATTTCGGCACCGCGAAATCGTCAGCTGTGTAACCCGCAGGCGGCGCAACCTTGCCTGTACGGATGCCGCGGAAGATGTAGTCGGAGTCGGGCTTACCGGTACAGGTATTCGCGCACGACGCGGCAAACCAATAGCCGTTATCGAGTTGATGGAGCTGGTCGTAAGTGAGATCAGAAATCTTGAGATCGGATTCGGTGGTGCGCTTGGTGTTGTCATCGTGCTGCACAACAAGAACACCATCCTTTGTGCGCTGGATGTCGAGATCAAGAACATCGACACCGGCCTTCACGGACTCGGCAAAGCCGTACATCGTTGAATGGGGAGCGACGTTTTCACCAGCCGCGTGACCAAGAACGACTGGGCGCCCGAGTCCCAAAATCCCATCGACAGTCGAAGCTGGAGACTTCGAAACTGTTGTGCTTGTCGTCGAAGACTTCGAAGACGAACCGCATGCCGAAAGCAGCAACGCGCTTGCAAGGAGCACGCCTGTGGCGCCACGAAATAATTTCTGCTTGATCTTCATTGTTCTTCCACCCCAACACGTTCGACTGACCTCTGAACGATAGTTCTTCGTTCAGCCCATCTCGTGCTTACAGACGGCGTTTGAGTTCCACAAACACTTCGTTGCCCACCAGTTCAATGAGTTCCTCGGCCAATGACTCAATCACTGGACGATCCCCCACATAGGCACGATCGCCTTCCGTGCAACACCAGGCCATTGTCTCGCCTTCGTCTCCCCAGTCCGCCCGAGACCAACGACGAAGCGTTGCCGTTTCGGTTGTCGGCGAGGTTTCGACCCAATCGATTTTGATCGGCAATTGCCAGCACACCGACGGCTTCCACTCCGTTGGCGACTCGTCCGCATCGAGTGCCGCTAGGTGCAGCGCACAACCGGCTCCACCCGCAAACCCCGGACGATTCAAGAAGATGCACGCACCATCAACCATTCGGGTATTGGTGGCTTTTTCATTGGCGAAGACGCCACCTTCAATCGCAGCATCATGAAATTGAAAGAGGGATGGATCGACCATGGCCGCCAAAGCGCTGATCATTCGCGACTCGTCTTCGCCATCGAGTTCCGCCCCAACTGAGCAGCACCCTTGTTGCAGTTCTTCCGAAGGTTCGTCGTGAATCCCGAGGCAGCCTCGTCCCCAGATGCAGGTCCAGTTCGATGCAAGGAACGCAGCATCAAAGGTCCAGGTCACTTCGCCGTCGACGATCACCGGATTCGCCGGATCTTCAGCGTCGAAGGGAGCGGGCAGTGGCGCTGACGTCATTTGCCAATTGTACCGCTGTCTCAATTCTGTCAACGCGATTGACAGA
>CANGMY010000081.1 GCA_947455015.1 Microthrixaceae bacterium
CGCAGCGCGCAGCGCGCAGTCGCCGGTGGTGAACCCGGACCGGAAGGTGCGGTGACGAAACTTCTGCTTACCGAGAACGCCGAAGAAGCAGCAGCGATTCTCTTTGAACTCGCTGGCTCCGTTGGCGTGTACATCGAAGACGAAGGCTTCATGGGTGGCACGTTGCAACTCATGCACCGTGCGCTCGCCATTGCGGGTGGAACCTCGGAGATCAAGCGCAACCAAATTGGCGAGCGCATTCTGGGACTTCCGCGAGATCCGCTGATCAACTAACTGCCTGCGCTGCGACGCAGACCTTGTTTTGTTCAGTCCCAAGGCGCCCAAGTGCTTTGGGGGTGAACAAACGCGACATCGTTCACGTACCCATTGCCCTTGACAACGGTCTGCAAATAACTCTGGGTGTCGTGCGTTCGAGTGAACTCTCGCTGCCAAGCGGCGAGGTCAACCGATGATGACGAGGTCCATGCATCGTTCATTACGAAGCGAGCTTCGTAGCCAAGATCGGACATCATTGCGATCGTTTCGTTGATATCGCTCATCCGCTCTTCAAGTTCAACAAAGAGCACAGGGTGATCACGTTCGATCGTTCCCCGAGCCCCCCGGATGACGGCGTCTTCATGACCCTCAACATCGATCTTGATAAAACGGACATCACTGAACCCCATATCGTCGATGCGCTTCGTACGTACGGAATGGGACCCTGCACCCTCGACACCGGGAACAATCGATGCTGTCCCTTCAGAACCAACACTGAGATCTTGAAGGACCAGTTCGGCAGTGCCCTCGACATCAGAGACTGCGAATTCATGCACAGTCACGTTTGAGGCACCTCCACGACGGAGCACAGCGGCAACTTTGGGATTCGGCTCAAACGACTGCACATCGCGAACACGCTTTGAAAGCCAATACGTCCATGGTCCGTACCAAGCGCCAACGTCGATCGCCGTGCCAGAGGGGTCGCAACGGTCGATGATGCCGCGCATCTCGGGTTCAGCTCGAAGGTGCAGCCGAGCAACTACCGGATGAAAAACAGATTTCGGCACAATCGACGTTGCAACCGAGAGCACCTTTGTCGGAAGGCCCCTTTGGTGGTCGCTTCCCTGCTCTCCCATGACCGAATGTGCCCCGAGTTCTCGAACATCCACCCCGTTGGGAGGTGAGGCAAATGTAGTGGATGCCCGCAAGTAGCATCGGCCTATGACGCTTCGGGATGCACTCGGAACACTTGTTTCTCATCCCGCGGTGAACGAGTTCCAGACACGTCTTCTGGGCCGGAGTCGCGTAGAAGCCCATTTGAGACCGGTCGCGACCCTCACCTTTGCCCACGTACCAGTCGGGACGGTTGTCGACATCGGTGGGGGAACCGCACGGAGCCGTGCAATGTGGCCAACAGAGTGGACGTACTACAGCATCGACCCCGATGCGCGGGTTCTCAAGGTAGAGCCCACAGAGAAGCCAATTGAGCGACTCGTCGGCGATGCTTCAGCGCTTCCACTTCCCGACAACAGCGCAGATGTTGTGTTGATGCAGTGCGTGTCCCACCACCTCGACGATTCGGTTTGGCCAGCGTCGCTCATTGAGGCAAATCGAGTACTGAAGCCAGGCGGTTCATTCATTTTTCTTGATGCCGTGTGGCGCAAGCGCCGCTGGTTCTCAAGGGTCTTTTGGAAGCTTGATGCCGGTCACTACCCGCGAACGTCAGGTGAGCTCGAAATGGCGGTCGCAAAAGAATTTCAAATTGTCGAGACCGACCGGTTCAACGTCGTCCACCACTCGATCCTCGTGACGGCCCGACCCGCACCTAGGTAGACCCCAGAACAGTGGCCTCCTTCACGAAACATCTCCAATCGCTCTAAGTCGCTCAGCCGAAATCACTTAGACTGAATCGCGTGGGGGCCCAAAGAAGCATCATCATCCCGATGTTCAACGAAGCCCGCGCTCTGCCGACCACACTGGCTCAAATCAAGCGCCAGGTCCCCGACACCGATACCGAAATTTTTCTCGTTGACGATGGCAGCACCGATGATTCTGCCGGCCTCGCCAAACACCTCGCCCAAGGTGACGACCGCATTGAGATCATCCACCTTCCGAAGAATCTCGGAAAGGGAGCAGCGTTACGAGCGGGTGTTGCACGGACAACGGCCGACGCGGTCCTGTTCATGGACGCTGACCTCTCGACCTCCCTAGAGCACGTCGACGATTTCCTCGAGCGGCTCTCTAAGTTCGACATTGTGATCGGATCACGAAGCGTGCCTGGCTCTATCGTGAAACGATCAAGCCCGCTTCGACAGGTCATGGGCCGGACATTCAATCATTTGATGCGAATGACGACCGGTCTCAAGATTCACGACTCGCAATGTGGTTTCAAAGCTTTTCGCGGTGACGTTGCCCGTCTTCTCTTTTCGCTTTCCGAAAACGACCGCTTTGCGTTCGATCCCGAAATCCTCCGAATTGGCGTCGCTCTCGGGTACTCCATCGACGAAGTGCCCGTCACTTGGGTAGCGAGCGACCACTCTGCAGTTCGGCCGATACGAGACTCCGTTCGAACGGCAGTCGATCTCGTCCCGATCCGCTATCGCACCCGACCTCGTCGGATTCAGGGCCTAGCGACGCGAAGCGGGCTTTCGGTACCGACACCAATCACCTCTTCGACCGATCACTAGAGACTCGACTGACTCATGCGGATTGTTTTTCTCGCGTGGCGCGACACCGCCCATCCTCAGGCTGGTGGATCCGAAGTCGTCATTGATCAGCTCGCGACGAGACTCACCGATCGGGGCCACGACGTTCAGTTGCTGCACGGGGGACCATCAGGGAAACACTCCTACCGGAGCACGCGAATTGGCGGCAACTACTCGCAGTACATACGAGCGCCATTGTCGTTTCTGCGCCGATCCACAGGCGTCGATGTCGTCGTGGATGTCGAAAACGGCATCCCCTTCTTCTCACCGCTGTGGCAGCGAAAGCCTGTCGTCGGCCTCGTCCACCATGTCCATACAGAGCAATGGGCAATGCAGTTCCCTGAGCCCGTCGCCGCAGTCGGACGATGGCTTGAAGGCCGCCTGATGCCGCGCGTCTACCGGCGAGCCCCATTTGTTTCGGTCTCGCCTTCGACAACTGATGGGTTAGTCGACCTCGGCGTTGACGCAACACACATCACGACCATCGAGATGGGACTCGATTTCGAACCTCTTGATCCATCACCGTCGGCAGAACCTCGGTTCATCGTTCTCAGCAGACTCGTTCCCCACAAACGAGTCGAGCTAGCGCTCAAGATGTGGGAGTTCGTGCGCCCGATGACTGGCGGCAAGCTCGTCATCGTTGGAGACGGTCCTGAACTCGACAAACTCCGCGCTCTCGCTGGTCCTGATGTGGAGTTCACTGGATGGGTGGACGAAAACCGCAAGCGCACGGAACTCTCGCAGGCCTGGCTCCTAATACATCCCGCGCACCACGAAGGCTGGGGCACTGTCGTTATGGAAGCAGCAGCTGCGTCAGTTCCCACCGTGGCGTTCAATGTCGCCGGCGTGCGTGACTCGGTAGACGACGGCGTCTCCGGTTCCCTCGCCGAAACCGAAGACGAATTTGTTGCGCAGTGGATTTCCCTTGCCTCGGATTCAGGCCGCCGAGCCGAAATGTCGGTTGCGGCAAAAGCCAGAGCAGCCTCGTTTACATGGGATCGTGCGGTTGACTCGTTTGAGTCGCTCCTCGAACGTAGCGTTCGAGGCCGATAAGCGATCAATCACCCAACCCCCATGACCACTCCAAACACCAGCGTCCAACAAATAGAGATTGAAGCATCGAACGATGTGACAACTCCACCAAAGTGGATCGCGATTTCGACGGTCCCGTTTCTCATCGGCGCGTTCTTCCAACGATTCGGCGAGATCGTGTATCTCACACGCCTCGATCGGGTCCTCGATCCGTTCACGATGGCCGCTCGCGGATTCGAGTTATGGAATCCCTATGGGGACATGGGCGCACTTCAGTTTCAACAAAATGGCTACTGGTTTCCCTTTGACCTTTGGTTTGGGCTCACGAAGGCGCTGCATATCCCACCGTGGATTAGCGAACGACTTTTCATTTACGTCTTTCTCGCAATTGCCCTTTGGGGATTCGTTCGCCTCGCTGACGCATTCAACATCGGGCGACCATCCACCCGACTAGCAGCGGGATTTGCCTACGCAGTTTCTCCCGTCATCCTTTCGCGCATCGGATGGCAGTCACCGTTCGCCATGGGAGTCGTGTTCCTACCGTGGGCGTTGCTGCCGCTCGTGCGAGCTTCGAAATCGGGTTCGACCCGAAAGGCAGCAGCCCAATCGGCGATCGCTATTGCACTGATTGGCGGAGCAAATGCGGCAGTCACAGTCGCGATCCTCCCGCTTCCGCTTCTGTACCTTCTTTGTCGCTCACGGGGCCCCCGCCGAGCAAGCCTTCTGCGCTGGTGGATTTTTGCCGTCCCGATGGCCACGCTGTGGTGGCTTGTCGGCCTCTATCTCTTCGGTAAATACGGCCCCGATGTTTTGCAGTACACCGAATCGGTCAAGGCAACAACGGCACCAACCTCCCTCTTCGAAGTTCTACGTGGCACTGCTGATTGGGTTTCCCGACTACCAGGTGGAACGAATCCAGCCGGATTCGCACTCACTCTCCGCACAGTGCCAATCCTGGCAACCACGCTTGTTGCTGGAGTTGGAATCGCGGGCCTGGCTCGGCGTCACCTCCCCGAGCGAACGTTCCTCATCTCAAGTTTCGTGCTCGGTGTTGCCGCAGTTGGTGGCGCCTTCGGTGGCCTCTTCGGCAATCCAGCAACTACTCAATACCGGAACCTGCTTGATGGCGCTCTCAACGCATTTCGAAATGTTTATAAATTTCAGGCCTTCATCGCTCTTCCCCTTGCTTTCGGAGTAGCTCACGTCCTTGCGGGACTTCTTGATTACAAGGTCATCAGAAATCAAGCATTCTTCCGACGAAGCCTCGCTGGCGTCGCAATCATCGTGCTCGCGCTTGCGTCATGGCCGCTTTGGAGAAACTCGCTTACTCGCGGTCCCGGCACTTCAGAGATTCCCAAAGCTTGGGTCGATGCGAATGAATGGTTGAGCCAAAACTCTCCCGGACGCACACTCGTTCTGCCAGGTATTCCTGATGCCGATTTCAATTGGGGATTTACCGCTCAGATACCAATTCAATGGGGATCTGACGTCACGTGGGCAACAAGAAGTCAGGCTCCTCTAAGCGGGCTCGATGTCGTGGAGTATCTCGACGCAACCGAGTCCGTCATCGAGCAGGGCGGCAACCCGGGGCTTGTCGAGTACCTCCGCCGCGGCGGCTTCACATCTGTCGTTGTTCCCAATGATCAACGCTCAGAAGCAAACGGCGCACCGCCGCCCGAGTCAGTTCGGAACGCCATGACAGCGAGTGGATTCACCGTCACCGCAGGATTTGGCGATCGCTCCTATGGCTATGGCGATCTTCAACAAGTCGAGATCTACTCAGTGCCGGGTGGTGTCGTGGCGAACACCTATGCCGAATCGTCGACGACTTGGTTAAGCGGTGATATCGCCTCAACTCTTTCTCTCCCCAAAGCCGTGTTCGGCGATCGGCCGTACCTCCTCACCCGAGATCGCACTCCCACACCACTGGTGCCATCGCAGTGGATCGTCACTGACGGTAACCAAGCTTCAACCGTCGACTACGGGCTCAATCGCAACAACAAGAGTTACATCCACGGTTCAAACAACGACCCAGTTCCTGCCGGTCAAGATCCAACGAGTCGTACCTATCAGAAGCTCGATGGTTTCTCGTCTGTCACCGCCTCAAGCGTCGGCCCCGGGATGTTCATTGCAAATATCCCAGCCTTCGATCCAGCACACATTCTCGATGGCGACGCGAGCACTTGGTGGGTTCCCCATCGCGATCAAGTCAACGGATTCGACGCGTGGGGACCTGTCGATCCATTTGTCGAAGTCGAATTTGCAACCCCGACTGCAATCGATCATCTCGATGTCGCCCTCTACATCGGACCATACGCAACGCTTTCACCAATCGATGTCACCGTGCGCACTGACGCTGGCGAGGCGACCACCACCCTTCAACCAATCCAATTGATGCAGCCGCTCAATGTCGTTCCCGGCGTCACAAAGACCGTAAAAGTCTCTATCGCTCGTAGTTCCTATCTTGCGCTCGACGACGTGGTTGGAATTCGCGAACTCACACTTCCCGGTGCCCCGGTCACTCCCCGACTCGTTGTTCCCAGCCAACTCAATAGCCAGTTCTCCACTCCGGGCACACCAGACCCTGCATGGGTCTTCACGCGAAACCGTGCTGCAACCTCACCAATCGTTTCGCTCAATTCTGAATCACAGATCGCACGCGAATTCACGGTTCCCAAAGTTGGGATGTTCAACCTCTTTGCCACCGCTTCAGCGACGGAGGGACAGCAACTTCTCCGATGGCTCGGCACCACACCAACCTTTTCAATCACCGCTGACACCACTTGGGGCAATAACCCCAAAGCGGGTCCACGCAATCTTGTCGATCGAGACAGCACCACCCATTGGCGCAGCGGCACTGAGATCACCGAAGCCGGCGGCAGCGCACTTCTCGATCTGAAATGGAATGAGCCGAGAACAATTTCATCGCTCGTGCTTGTCCGCGGCGCAGGCGAAGCAATGCCCAGAGACCTCGTCATTTA
>CANGMY010000082.1 GCA_947455015.1 Microthrixaceae bacterium
CCACCGTTGGCATTAAACGTGATCGCGTACTCAATCGGTGTCCAGGCTGCGAACAACGTCACATTGCCGGCAGTGTTGTAATTCGCACTATTTGCGAATGCAACTGTTCCCGCTGCAGTTGTTGACCAACCAGCGAACGTATAACCAGCACGAGTGAACGTGTTCGCAGTAAGAGTTCGACCAGCCACGGTGAAGGTCATCGCTGCCATGGTCCCCGCACCACCATTGGCGTTAAACGTGACTGTGTAGGTCACTGCTGTCCACACCGCATACAGGGTTACGTTGCCCGACGCCGTATAGGCCGCGCTGTTGGCGTAGGCGACGGACCCCGTTGAGCTGGTCGCCCATCCCGCAAAGGCGTAACCGGAGCGAGTGAACGCATTCGCCGTCAACCCCGTGGCCGTTCCTGATTTCACAACCTGATTCGCCATGACACCGGAACCACCGTTGGCATCGAACGTCACAGTGGAATTCACCGGAATCGTCGTGGTCGTCGAGGGGATGACCACGACCATGTTCTGGTTTGTCTCAACTGCCCCGACCTCAGGGGTGACAGTGACCATTGCGATTCCGAGCGCGACGAAGAGAGCTACGAAGACCCCGAGAAGGGCGCGTCGGACTCTGGTTGAGAACACTCGGGCGGAACCGCCTAGTTGGACAAAATTTCTTCCCTCTAAATCTTCCAAGACCAGGTGAACACTGGCCGAACACAAAGCGACGAGAAAGCGTCATGGGCACGAATCCTGACCATGCGATTCCGCCTACGATCGGCCCATGGACGCACAGGAATGGCTCACCACGTTTGCCGACCGGCTCGGCCTCGGCCCGCTCGCACAAGCAGACATCGACGCTCTTCTCGACCTCGCCAGCGTTGCCGCACACACCTCGGAACGCCTTGCCGCGCCCCTCACATGCTTCCTTGTTGGACGTTCTGGCATCTCCCCCGCAGAGGCCAAAGCCATCGCCGACGAAATCGCCGCTGCCTAAACAGGTCCAACTGTCCACCGCTTCGGGTTGTGGAACAAGGTCTAGGTAGCCATGCGCCGATGCTCGGCAGAAGTATTGAGTCTTGAGCCCGATCGCGTTCGACGCAGACCGGCAGTTCGTAACCTTCGCACGAGTTCGCGAGACGGAACCGATTCGGCCCCCAACGCGATCGCGCGGTCGCGGTAGTCAGTGGGCACGTCGTAGTGGTCGCCCTGGAACGCACGACGCGGAATGCCAAGTTGTTCAGCAAACGCGTGGAGTTCCTCGAAACTTGTATCGCTCACGAGATGCGCCCACTTCCGGCCTTCAAACGGCCAAATCGCGGCATCGACAAGAACGGTCACGGCTCAACGCTAACGGCTAACTCTTGCGGAAGGACCCAAACGGTTCTCTGCAATTTCGCGACATCGAAACGCTGAACGAGCTCGTCGAGTGTCGGCCGTTCTCCGCCTTCCGCCAGACCTAATGAGACGGCGAACACCGCAAGTACGTCGGCGGGGGTTCGACCCATCGATTGCTGGTCCTCGAGCGTTACTGCGCCGTGACGCTTCGCCAGCCGTTCACCGTCGGGACCGAACACCAGCGGGACATGCACATAGGCCGGCACCGAGAGGCCAAGCACTCGTGCCAGATGAATCTGCCGCGGTGTTGTTTCTAGCAAGTCGTCGCCGCGCACAACTTCACCAATGCCCTGATCTGCGTCGTCGACGACTACCGCAAGGTTGTAGGCCGGAGTGCCGTCAGCACGACGAATGACAAAGTCATCAACCGCGCCCTCGTAGAAACCCGCAAGCCGATCGGTAAAAGTCACTGCTGCCCCACCCGAGCGAAGACGAAGCGAAGGCGTGCGGCCCGCGGCTTCTCGTTCGGTTCGACCGGCGCGATCAAGGGTGCTGCACGTTCCTGCATATGCCCCTGTCGGACGCGCGCCGTGCGGCGCAGAGATTGACTCAATCGCTTCCGCCGAAACTTCGCGGCGCGTGCAGTAACAGGGGTACGTGAGATCCTCGGCAATGAGGCGCTCAATCGTCGCTCTATACAACTCGGAGCGTTCCGACTGCCGCACAACATCCCCATCATGGGTGAGCCCCAACGCAGCGAGGTCACGCACCGCTGACTCCTCGTATTCGGGCCGACACGCCACCTGATCCATGTCTTCGCTACGAAACAAAAACCGCGAGCCAGAAGAACGCGCTGCTAACCACGCGACCAGTGCTGTACGGAGATTGCCGAGATGCAACGTAGCCGTTGGGCTCGGGGCGAACCTTCCGTCAGGCACTGAAATCAGCCAATGAAATCAATCACTTACAGACGAGTTTGGATTTCGGACCACAACGCTTCGTAGGCGCGAGCAGGCTTGCTGCCCTTGCCATACGCGCCCACCGGCTCGCGATGGACACCCATGCGTTCGATATCGGTGGAGTTTGGAATCGTTGCATCAAGCATCTCGGGATGCGCTGTTCGAAGTTCGTTCATGAATCGGCGGTGCAGACGCTTATGGCGATCGACCATCGAGAAGAAGCCAAGGATCTTGAGTTCGCGAACCATGTCGGGATTCTCTTCGACAAACCGATCGAGCTGCTCGTAGGTGCGCAACGAAAGCGTGGTGGGAATTGTTGGCACGAGTAGCGCGTCGGCAGCACGGAACACGCTTTCCGACGTAAGCGAAATGCTCGGCGGGCAATCAAGAAACACGTAGTCGTACTCGTCGGACACCTGACGAAGAGCACGACGGATACGTACCAGCGGCTTCTTGGCATCGTCGAGCCAGAGGTCGAGATGGCGATAGGAAAAGTCCGCGGGTACAAGGTCGAGGTTGTCGAAGTCGGTGGCCTTGATGGCATCACCAAGTTCGAGTGAACCGCGAACGATGGCTTTTCCGCCGCCCTTCACCTTTGGCTTCACCCGGAAATAAAACGTTGCCGCCCCCTGGGGATCGAGGTCCCAGACGAGCACGCGATTGCCATGGGCGGCAGCGACGTGAGCAAGATTCACCGCGGTTGCAGTCTTCCCGACTCCACCTTTGATGTTGTAGGTGGCAAGAACCTTCATCGTTTCTTCTTTCGGGGCTCAAGTTGATCAAAGGCCCGCTGCACTTTTCGATCGTCGAAGCGACCGAAGGTTTTCGAGAATGAGGAACGGGCATCGGCACCTCGGACACCAAGTTGTTCGATGACGCCACCAATTGCCATAAGCGCGGAATGATCATCGGCCGCTACGAGCTCACCTGCGAGTTCAAGCAGTGCGTTGGCCTGTACTTCGGTGTCTTGGAATTCGCCCAACACGTCCTGCAAATCGCGCAACGGATGCAGAATGACCGATAGAGCTTTTTCATCAAACAAGAGGGCGAAGCACTCCAGCAAATAGCGAAGTCGCTTTCCTTCTTTGCGAAGCTCGTGCATCGCAATGGCGGGTGACTTCTTTGAAATCTTCCGGCCGTTCTTTACAAGCTGGCGGTGTGCCTTCTCGATGCGGCGGAGAACAATGCGCAGTACTGGTTCGTCGGCGAGATCGGCGCAACCTGTCCAGGCATCGTCATCGGCAAGAAATGCCAGCCAAGCAGTTCCGAATTCGGCACGACGGATTGATCGCAGTTCCGCAACCATCGCTGCGTGACAGTCGGCGCGGTGCCGCAAGAGAACGTCATTGAATGAAGCGAGGTCCTCGCGACGCGACGGTGGAAGAGTCGCCGCCAGTTCTGGGAACTCAATGAGATGCACATCGGCATCGCGTGTCGGAGTGGTGACATCGCCGAGCCAGCGATATTCATGGCGAAAACGATCGCGAGATTCGGGGTCAACAACGTCATCGCCGTCTTGCAAAATTGTTCGGATTCGCCGAACCGCAACACGAAACGCGTGCAAATCTTCTGGATCGTTACCGCTCAGCACTCCTGAAAACGACTGAGTCATGGAATCGGTGAGCGTCTGGAACACAGCGCGCCATGCGCGAGCCGCCGACATTGTCGGGACGAGGGCAGCACAGTCTTTCCCACTAGATGCACCGCGTTCACCACGAACGCCTTCCAATGCTCGTTCCTTCATTGATGTCGGCGACACAGAAAGAGCGACGCTGCGCTTCAGGGACTTCTCGAGTGCGGCAGCCTCGTCTTCATAACCGCGCAGCGGCAACACCTCGAGCATCATCGGCAGAGCGGCGCCGTCGAGTGTCTCGGAACGATCGAAGACAACTCTCGCTGTGGTCTTCTCTTCATCGTCGAGATACGCCAGTACTGCGATCTGCGAGTTCACCGTGGGCCCAAGAACGAGCTCGCCCCCATCGACCAATGTCGCCAACCGTGCAAACGCTGAAGCGTCAGGAAGGTCGGCAGCCGAACTCGGAGGCGTCGACGAAACGCAAGGGTCGAAAACGAGAACTCGACCTGCGGAAGCCCAAGTGAGCGAGGGCGTGCCATCGCCTGTAGGCCGGCGGAATTCAAGTGTGGTTTCGGCACGCTCAAGGGTGCCGGTGGGCGTATCGAGCCAACTGCGCTCGCCCTCATCGAGGCTCAGAAGCCGCAAACCGAGGTGATCAGTGAGGACAGCGAGCACCGAAGCGAAATCACCAGCAGCAGTGACTTCGTAGCGACGCACCTTGCTCACAAACCCTCACTCCCACACATTCGAATGTGCGATGAGGCTAGTGGTGATCCCGGTCTCGCTGGGTCACTTACGCGGTGGGCGCGGCAGAAATGGGCTTGTGCGACGCACGTAGTCCTCGTAGCCCGGCCGACGCTTCACCAGCGACTTCTCGAGCAGCGTGACACCGGAGACGCGACGCAGAAGGATTGTCATCACGACCGGACCAATCATGCCGAGCCAGGCCCAACCGCCAGCGCCGAGCGACACAAGGAAGATTCCCCACCACACGCTGGCATCGCCGAAGTAATTGGGATGACGGGTGTAGCGCCACAGACCACGGTCCATCACCTGACCGGCCGAAGCGGGGTCGGCTTTAAACGCTTTCAACTGCGCGTCGCCGATGGACTCGAATCCGAAACCGATCAGCCAAACGATGGCGCCGAGCACCAGCGGTAGAACCCACCACGAAGTTCTCGTGCCGATACCGATACCGAACTGCAACGGCAGCGAGACAATCCACATGAGGATTCCCTGGAACAGATAGACCGTTCCGAGGCTGACGAGCCAGAACTTCGCCCCATGCTTCTTGCGCATGCTTTTGTAGCGATAGTCCTCACCATGGCCAACGTTGCGAATGAAAAGGTGCAATGACAGGCGCACACCCCAGATCGTGACGAACGCGAGCAAAACGCCGGTGCGGAGTGCGTCAACATGCTGATGCTGCGAAATGAACACGACCCAGCCGACTACCACGAACCCCAATGACCAGATGGGGTCGACAATCGACGCGTTGCGTAGTGGAAGGCTCACCAACCAGGTGGAGAGCATGACGATGGCTATTGCAAGTGCGGACCACGCGAAGACTGACCAATGCATGAGCAGAACCCTACGGGCTAGGTGTTTGTCCCGCCTGTTTTTTGGGGTAGGTCAGCGACCGTTCACTGCACGCAACGCATCGACCAGGATCGCGGTGCCCTCAGCGCATTCCTCGTTGGTAAGCGTGAGCGGTGGCGCTACGCGCAAACAGTTGCCGTACAGACCACCCTTACCAATAAGCAGCCCATTCTCGCGACAGGTCTCAAGCACAGCGGCCGCAGCGGCAACATTTGGTTCGCGGCCATCAGCCCCGACCAGCTCGATACCGACCATGAGGCCCTTGCCTCGCACGTCGCCGACAATCGACAACTCATCGACAAGCGGACGCAACGCCGCAAACATCGTTTCGCCCTGATGGAGCGAATTGGCCTGCAAATCGTGGGCCATCAGATAGTCAAGGTTCGCGAGTGCACCAGCACACACAAGTGGGTTCCCACCAAAGGTCGAAATCGAATTCGCGTTAACGCTGTCCATAAGTGACGCGCTTGCGACAACGCCCGCCATGGCGAGACCATTTCCAAGACCTTTCGCGAACGTGAGGATGTCTGGTTCAAGACCATGAGCCTGGTAGCCCCAAAAGTTTTCACCGGTGCGACCCCAACCGGTTTGGACTTCATCGGTGATCCAAAGAATGCCGAATTCGCGACACACTTCTTGAAGCGCGCCGAGCAAACCGTCTGGCGGAACGGTGAAACCACCAACACCCTGAATGGGTTCGGCGATCATGCACGCAACATCGCCTGCGGTTGTTGTGGCAATGACATGGCGAAGGTCTTCGACAATCGCGTCGACAAAACCTTTTTCGTCGCGGTCGCGGAACGGCGAACGGAACATGTCTCCGTTGTGCACGTACGACACCGCAAACGGCGAGAGGCTCGATGACGACCAACCGCGGTTTCCCGTAACACCCATCGTGGCGAAGGAACGGCCGTGGTAGCTGTTACGAAGTGCGAGTACCTGGTTCGAGCGCCGAACGGTAGAGGCCAACAACAGCGCCGCTTCATTCGCTTCAGAACCAGAGGTTGCGAAAAAGACCTTTGCGTCGGGAATGCCCGACAACTCCCCTACCTTTTCGGCGAGTTCAATCATGGGCTCAACGAGATACAGCGTTGAGGTATGAATCATCTTGCCGGCTTGATCCTGAATCGCTTCAACAACTTCGGGAAGCGAATAGGCCGTCATCGTCGTGAGGATGCCGCCAAAGAAATCGAGATAACG
>CANGMY010000083.1 GCA_947455015.1 Microthrixaceae bacterium
CTGATGAACGAGGTTCTGAGATACCTCGTCGTACATGTTCTCGACACCGAGGGCACGTTCAACTGCTTCGACACCTTCATCGGTGGGAGCAACTGTTCGCTTCTCTTCATCCACGTCGTAATGAACATCACGCTTCAAACCGCGAACGATCGAAGCAAACTGGTAGTAAATCTTGGCGGCGTCAGCGATTCGGCCAGAAATAATGAGTGGGGTTCGGGCCTCGTCGATAAGGATTGAGTCGATTTCATCGACGATGCAATAGGAGTGCCCGCGCTGCACCTGTTCGGCACGACTCATCGACATGTTGTCGCGCAAGTAGTCGAAACCGAATTCGTTGTTCGTTCCGTAGGTGATGTCGCACGCGTATTGAGCACGCTTGACAGCAGGGTCATTCATTCCGGGTATGACAAGGCCAACAGAAAGACCGAGACGCTTGTGAACTCGGCCCATCCAGTCGGAGTCTCGGGTGGCGAGATAGTCGTTCACGGTGACGACGTGAACTCCCTTGCCCGCGAGCGCATTGAGGTACACAGGAAGGGTCGACACAAGGGTCTTGCCTTCACCGGTCTTCATTTCAGCGACCCAGCCAAAGTGCAGTGCCGCTCCACCCATCATCTGAACGTCGTAATGGCGCTGACCGATTTCACGGCGTGCCGCTTCGCGAACGGTTGCGAATGCCTCGACGAGGATGTCCTCGAGGTCCGAGCCATTGGCTAACCGCTCACGGAATTCCACCGTTCGATGGGCCAAGGCCTCATCGGAGAGACGTTCAATTTCGGGTTCGAGAGCGTTGATTTCAGGAACGAGAGCTTCAATAGCCCGAACCTTCTTGCCTTCGCCGGCGCGGAGAATCTTGTCGAGAATGCCCATGAGGTTGGTAAGTGTACCGATGCCTTCTTGAGGCCACGGTCAGAGGAGGGTGAAGACTGGGTGAAAATGCTTCTCAGCCGGCTGCATCAGGCGTTCGACGGCCGTGGCGTCGCTGCGAGGGCGACCCCCACCACCGCAGATGCACCCCCGGACCGCAGGGCTCGGGCAGCTGCGCGCAACGTTGCCCCCGTCGTCACGACATCGTCGAAGACCACGACAAGTCCCCCAGTCGATCCTCGAGGAAGAAACGAGATGCCGCTGGCGCGCTCTCGGCGACTCCGCCCGGTCTGATGCTCTCCCGGGCATCGGTTGAGGAGGTTTCGCACCGGCCGACCGGAATGACGCCCCACTTCTCGAGCGATGACTTCGGCTTGATCGAACCCGCGCTGTCTGGCCCGTTGTGGCGTCGTCGGCGCCCAGGTCAGAACCGGCAAAGGGCCTTCATTGCCGACGCAGTCTTCGAGCAGAAAGGCAAGCGCCGGGGCAAACGCACGGGCTGTTGCCCATTTCCCTCGATATTTGAGATCGGCGACGAACGGTCGCGACACATCGTCGTAGGCAACGAGGCCAACAACCGCATCAAGGCCGGGGAGATCGCCGACGGGATGCGCCGGAGTGAAATCCTCACGACACGATGCGCATGGAGATCCCCCTTCACCGCCACATCGAACACAAGTGGTCGGGAAGAACGGTTCAACGAGCGAGTCAACGAAGACGCGAGAGCGAAAGAACATCGCCGCAACGTAACGACCAACAACGAACATTTGATGAGTCGAGCGAACTCTACCGATGGATTCGTCAGCAAAGCACGCTCGAGATCGGCGTTGGAACTAGTGCATCAATTGCGGAGGATTTGTTCCCTCAAGAATTGATCGAGTGCGAAGGGTGACGGCTGCCGGAGTGTCGTCGTGGGTGATGATCCAGAACTGCTTGTTCTTCACAGCCTCGACAACTCGATCGGCGACAAAATCGGGATCGATTCCGCCGTCGATCATTGGTTGCACGAACTCGGCAAGAGCGTCGGCTTCTTCGGCAGTTGCGCCCGGCTTGTTACGCGTAGAACTCGCGATCTTCGTTTTCACCCACGATGGGCAAAGCACCGAAACACCAACCGCTGACTGCTGCATCGCTAATTCGTTACACAGGGTTTCAGAAAGAGCTACCACGCCATACTTGGCCACGTTGTAGGGACCCATGAACGGGGCGGAAAACAGACCCGCAACCGATGCGGTGTTCACGATGTGGCCTTCGCCTTGCTCAATCATCCCCGGAAGGAAAACACGAACGCCGTGAATGACGCTCCAGAGGTCGACGTCGATGACCCACTTCCAGTCGTCGATGTTCATGTCTGACATTGCCCCGCCGCCACCAACGCCAGCGTTGTTACACACCAGGTGAACTGCACCAAACGCGTCGATTGCCGAGGCTCGAAGCGCGTCGATTTCCTCGCCCTTCGAAACGTCACACACAACCGTGATGCGCTCAACCGAATCCGGGAGCGATGCCGATGCAGCCTCGAGGGCCGGAACTTCGATGTCGGCCATCACGACCTTCATGCCTTCGGCGCCGAACTTCTTCGCCATTGCAAGGCCAATGCCACTGGCAGCGCCGGTGACAACAACGACTTTCCCCGACAACTGCTCCATAACAACCCCCTGTAATGGTGGAAAACGAAACCGGCTCGGCCGCCACCAAATCGGTGACGACCGAGCCGGACGGTATCAGTACCGGTAGTGATCCGACTTGAACGGACCGGTGACGGGCAGACCCAGATAGGAGGCCTGCTCTTCGGTGAGCTTGGTGAGCTTCACACCCAAAGCGTCGAGATGGAGCATGGCCACCTTCTCATCAAGGTGCTTGGGAAGTGTGTAGACGTTCTTCTCATAGAAGTCAGTGTGGCCGTAGAGCTCGATCTGGGCGATGACCTGGTTCGAGAAACTGTTCGACATCACGAAGCTCGGATGGCCGGTGGCACAACCAAGGTTCATGAGACGACCTTCGGCGAGCACGATCACCGAATGCCCGTCGGGGAAGACGTACTCGTCAACCTGTGGCTTGATAACGACGCGTTGCACGTCGCTCATCTTCTTCAGGCCAGCCATATCGATTTCGTTATCGAAGTGGCCGATGTTGCTGACGATCGCCTGGTGCTTCATCTTGGCCATGTGCTCTGCCGTGATGATGTTGAAGTTGCCGGTAGCGGTCACGTAGATGTCGACAATGTCGAGAACATCTTCGAGACGAGCAACCTGGTAGCCCTCCATTGCGGCCTGCAGTGCACAGATCGGATCGATCTCGGTCACGATGACGCGAGCACCCTGACCACGCAACGACGCTGCGCAACCCTTACCGACATCGCCGTAACCACAAACCAACGCAACCTTGCCGCCGATCATGACGTCGGTTGCGCGGTTCAGACCGTCGATAAGGCTGTGTCGACATCCGTAAAGGTTGTCGAACTTCGATTTGGTCACTGAATCGTTGACGTTGATAGCTGGGAACAACAACTGACCGGCTTCGTGCATTTGATAGAGACGGTGCACACCAGTGGTGGTTTCTTCGGTGACACCCTTGATGCCAGCAGCAACGCCGTGCCACAGGTTGGGCTCGTTGGCAACGGTGCGACGAAGAACGTCAAGGACAATTGCCCACTCTTCGGAGTCATCCTCGGTGGTGTCGGGAACAACACCGGTGCGCTCGTATTCGACACCCTTATGCACGAGCAGCGTTGCGTCGCCGCCGTCGTCGAGGATCATGTTCGGGCCACCGCCATCGGGCCAACGAAGGATCTGCTCGGTGCACCACCAGTACTCCTCAAGTGTTTCGCCCTTCCAGGCGAAAACCGGAACACCATTGGGACGCTCGAGCGTTCCGTTCGGACCAACGACGACTGCGGCAGCAGCGTGGTCTTGGGTGGAGAAAATATTGCAACTCACCCAGCGAACGTCGGCACCGAGGCACGTAAGTGTCTCGATGAGAACAGCAGTCTGGATGGTCATGTGCAGCGAGCCAGCAATGCGTGCGCCGGCGAGCGGCTGGCTGTCGGCATATTCCGCGCGCAGCGACATCAGGCCAGGCATCTCGTGCTCGGCAAGCTGAATTTCCTTGCGGCCAAAGCCTGCAAGGGTGAGATCAGCAACCTTGTAATCGATACCGGAATCAGAACGGTCAACAGTCAGGGTCATATACAGCACTTTCTGTGCGGTCCGGACAGACGTCCGAACGAGAGGTGAATCATTGGCGAATCACAAATGGCAGGGTCGGTCGTCGAAACAAAACCTCTGAACAAGAGATCGAGATCGTGACAACCGGTTGTGAGGCTGTGGCCCTCTGACCCTGCATTCAGCCTGCGTGAAGTCTAGACGGCTCAGGCGTCTCCGACGCGTGACGCAATCTCGGACACGATCGGCACCGGGCCCGGGTCGATGCTCTGCTCAACCGCAGCATGCAGCGAAACGAACTGACCTATGAGTTCAAGGTCAAAGAGTTGTGCCAAGAGTCCTTCGCCTGCCGCTTCAACGACGTGCACGGCACCTACGACCTCGACCAGCACCTCTTCGACCGCCGCGAGTCGACTCGAAACCTGAGGGTGTTCAAAATCATGACGCAGCATGAATACCTGAAAGATCTGACGAGTGACATCGCCGTCTTGGCCCCAGCCCGCGATCTCATCGTGGGTGAGTTCAGGCACCTGATTCGAAAAGGCTGCAACCTTCGCGTTTTGGTTGAACTGCGTCTTCCAATACTCGGCGGCAGTTCCACCTGGACCGTTGCCGCCATAAATAATTGGGAACATTCGTCCGAGTCGGCGAGCAAGTCGACGTGCAAAGTTCTGTTCAGTGATCAATTCGTTACGACGAACCGTCGCTTGCGCGATTGCGAATTCAATCCATGCTTCGGCGCCGGGGTACATGCCCACTCGTTCAAGAAGCACTAAGACCGGCACAGAGAGCGACCCGAGCGCAGCGCGTTCGACAGGAGCATCCGGCATCACTGAAATGTGCAAGAGATCGTTCGAGGTGGCCCACGCTTGGAGCGCCCCTCCCCCGCTCACACAAACAACCGTCGCACCATCCGCAAGCGAATCTTGTGCAGCTTCGAGAGTTTCGGACGTATCTCCATCGAAGGAAATGGCAACGACCAACGTCGATTCATCGACAAAGTTCGGAACGCCGTATCCGCGATGCACGACGACCGGCACAGGAATCGTTGGTCCCACAGCCTCGAGGACGAGGGCTCCAGCTTGTCCGGCTGCACCAGCGCCGAGAAGTACGACGTTGGCAATGTCCTCGTGTTCCGGAAGCACGACACCTTCCGTCGCTCGCCGAGAAACATCAAGGGCACGAGCGAGTTGTTCGGGGAACGCCGCTGCAGCGTCGAACATCCCGACAGTGTCGAGAATCACTCAGGCCTCAAATGTTGGAGTGATTGCTTCTGCTGTCGCCTTGGCCATTAAACGCGTATGTTCCGCGTCGTCAACAATCCTGGCCTCGTCGATCAACATGATCGGAATGTCGTTCCGGACCTCGTAGCCGCGTTGCAAGCGGGGGTTGTAGAGAAGGTTCTCGTCGGCGAAATACAACAACGGACCCTTGTCCTGAGGGCAAGCAAGAATCTCGAGCAATTGTGGGTCTAGTGACATAAAGGCTCCTTCGATCTCTCAGCCGGCCGCTTCAGCAATGAGGGCACGGATTTCAGCGACGTGGCGGGCACATGCCGCGTCGTCGGTCGCCTCGAGGTTGAGGCGGAGAAGGGGTTCAGTATTCGACGGGCGGAGATTGAACCACCACGGATCGGCGAGATCTGCGGCAGGCCCAGTCGTGAGATCAATTGTGAGTCCGTCGAGGCGATCTTGTTCGGCGCTCGCAAAACGCTTCGCCACGAATTCGATCACGGCAAGCGGATCGGGAACCTCGGTATTGAGTTCGCCCGAGGCGGAATAACGCTCATAAGGCTTGCGGAGCTCAGAAAGCTTCTGACCCGTCGCGCACATGACTTCGAGCACTGCCATTGCAGCGATGATTCCAGAATCGGCCCGGTAGTTATCTCGGAAGTAATAGTGGCCGGAATGCTCGCCACCAAAGCACGCACCCGTTTCCGCCATCACCTGCTTGATGTACGAATGACCAACGCGGGTGCGGACAGGTGTGCCGCCTCGTTCCACGATGATCTCGGGAACGGCCTTCGAACAGATCAGATTGTGCAGAACGATTTCGCCCGGATGTTTTGAAAGCATTGAGTCGGCCACGATCGCTGTCGTGAGCGAACCCGAAACGAGGTCGCCTTCGTCGTCAACGAGGAAGACACGATCGGCATCGCCGTCGAATGCCAAACCGACATCGGCGCCAGTTGCAAGAACTCGTGCCTGAAGATCTCGCAGATTCTCGGGCTGGATCGGATCGGCGGGATGATTGGGAAAGGTGCCATCGAGCTCGCCGTAGATCACATCGAGTTCAAACGGAAGATCAGCGAACACTGCTGGGGCCGTGAGCCCGCCCATTCCATTCGCTGTATCGGCAACAACGCGAAGCGGACGCAAGATCGAAGCATCGACAAATGAGTGCACATGAGTCACGAAGATGCCGAGCGCATCATCACGTGAGGACACATTGCCTGGCGAGCCAAGCGGCGCAAGTCCAGCAACGGTCATGTCACGAATTTCAGTCAAACCTGTTTCGGCGCCAATCGGCTTTGCTCCAGCAAGGCACAACTTCACGCCGTTGTACTGCGCTGGGTTATGCGAAGCCGTCAGCATGGCGCCGGGCATATCGAATCGACCAGCAGC